>JAZQJN010000125.1:0-3526 GCA_045541655.1 Acutalibacteraceae bacterium | reverse complement strand
TGGTTTATCACCTATTACACAGGAAGTGTATCCCTTTAGATATTTCTTTGATAATCAAATTATTGTGTTTGCTATTATTGGTATTTTGGGTTCTACAGTATTTGGACTTCCTAAAATTCAAACAGTTTACAAAAACATCATTCATACTAAAGTTGGATACCTCTTCCATCAGTTGTTCATCGTTTTGCTGTTTGTAATTTCAATTTTATTTATGGTCAATTCAACATATAGTCCATTCTTGTATTTCCAATATTGATCAAGAGGTGCATATATGAAAAAAACAACTCAAATTATATCCATAATATTATTTTTCTCTATAATTTTAACTCCTATTTTCTTTTTCAATTTCAAACCTGATACTATATCTGAAATAGATAACAGAAAGTTGGCTGAAAATCCTTTCACCCAAGAAGGAAGTTTAACCACAAATATTGGCAATTATATATCGGATCGTATTGGATTTCGTAATGAAATGATTTCAGCGTATGCAATTTTTAACGATAAACTCTTTAACAAAATGGTGCACCCAACTTATAGTTATGGGAAAGACGGCTATGTTTTTGGAGCAGGAATGACTACAAAAGGACTTTTCTCTGATTATCATATTGCATTTGCTGATATGGTTTTGGAAATTCAAAATTACTGTGAGGACAGAGATATTCCCTTTATATTTGTTTTCAATCCGGCTAAACCCGCTATTTTAACCGAATATATCCCAACTGAAAAAAATTATAGTCGTGATTGGGTTGATAAATTTATGAAAGAATTAGATGCCCGAAATATAAACTATATCGATAACACTGTTACACTAAAAAACGCTACCAACAACGGTAAAGCGGTTTTTAATCAAAAATATGATGCAAATCACTGGAATTCATTGGGTGCCTTTTATGGAACTAATGCGATTTTAGAAAAAATGAAAGAGGTTCTCCCGAATACACATATTAACCAATTAAATGAGTTTAATGTGTCCGAAAAAGTTGAAAAGTATCTTCCCGTATCCAAATTCCCAATAGATGAAAAGGTGTATACCTATTCCATAAAGAATAATGTTACTTCGACCACCGACAGTTATAATAAATTACTTGAAATTGACCAATCATACTCAGCGTTTGGAGTATACACTAATGAAAAGCGGAAAAATGAAGGTGCTCCATCCGCTCTTGTTTTCCAAGGAAGTTATATGAATGGCTATGGACTTCCATTTATGATGAATGCATTAGGGGAATACGTATACGTTCATGATTATCAAAATATTATGAACCTCCCCTATTATATTAATATTTTTAAACCCGAATGTGTAGTATTTGAAGTAGCGGAATATACTTTTTCTGAACAATATTTTTCGTTAGAAAAAATGAAAAATATCGATTATAATCAAACTATAAGTGCATACAAAAATATTGAACCACATAACAAGGTTTTACAACGTTCTGCTATTGATATTGAGAGCGTGGATTCATTAACCAAAATCACGTGGAATACGGATATTTCCTGTGAATACTTATGGCTACAAACCGACGAGGAATTCGATATGCGAAAAAGCAATAATGGATATGAAGTAACCATAAAAACAGAACAATATGAGAAAAATAAAAATTCATTCAAAATATATGCATATGAAAAAGGTTCTCTCATTTGTTACAGTTAATAATTGAACCTGTATTGTTTTCTCATTCACAGAGCAGTTATTGAGATTTTTGTCGTTTGATAAAAACAGTGATAGAGTGTTTGTGTAAAAAAGTACAAAACAGCGGAGTGAAATCACTCCGCTGTTTTTAATGAACGTTAATAACTTATTTCAAAGAAACCTTTTCTCCGCCTTTGAGTCGGGATTCTTCGGCGGCGAAGCCCATATAATGGCTACACATTGCACCTTCAATACCGTTTTTATCGATAACACGATTTTCGGCGTATGCTTCAACGATATTTCTTATCATCATAACGTCACCGCCACCGTGTCCGCCTTCAATTTCCTCGGTGGGGATTTCAATTGTTTCATCTTCACCACATTTGCCGAGGTACAATTTATTTTCGGCAAGTATACCGTAAACCTCACCCAATGTGCCGTGAACACGGATAATACGACTCTCTACCTTTGCAAATGCTGTCATTGTAAGGTGGGCAGTTGCGCCACCTTCAAACTCAATATTGGTAACCTGATGGTCAACAACGTTGTTATCACAATAAAATACACAACGAGAGAAGGGATTGGTTTTATCTTTAAGGACTTCTTTAATATATGCAGGGTCTTCATTCCATTCGCAAAGTCCCATTTTAAGAAGCCAAGTGGGGCATTGAGAATAGAAACGATAGTTGCAATATGGACAGGTATCGAAATATTTACAATCGCAACAATGTTTTGCGGCACCCTCGGGAGCGTTTTCTTCGTTAAAAAACATAAGATTACCCATTGAAGAAACCGCTACCGGTTCTTTATCCATAAGCCAATAAAGGATATCCATATCGTGGCTACATTTGGCAATAATCATAGGAGAGGTTTCATCACTGTTTCTCCAGTTACCGCGAACGTAACTATGGGATTGATGCCAGAATCCAACGCCTTCGGTGAGGTTGATAGATGCGACTTTACCGATGGCACCACTATCTATAACCTCTTTAAGTTTCATAAAGAAGGGGGTATATCTTAAAACGTAGCAAAGATAAATTTTAGTACCGTGTTCCTTTGCGGCTTTTTCAATATCTCTACATTGTTCTATGGTTGATGCAATTGGTTTTTCAAGGAGAATGTCGTATCCGAGTTCAATCGCCTTCATTACGTGGCGATGATGTAGTTGGTCAAGGGTGGATATCACCAAAAGGTCTGCAAGTTTGCCCTTTGACCAAAAATCCTCCTCGTTATTTAAAAGTTGGTCAGCGGATAGATTAAATGCTTCTCCTGCGTTTTTAAGTTGTGTATCTCTTATATCACAAATTGCTACAAGTTCTGCTCCACAATCTCTAAAATAATGTGCATAACACATTCCGCGGTCACCAAAACCAATAATTGCAACTTTCATAATATATTATCTCTCTTTCTACGTTGTAGTTTATAACAAATCCTTGGCTTTAACACCTTTCTCGGTGGCATCGAGAATTTTTTCACAAAGCATAAGTGCTCTGATTAAATGATAAGGCCCTTTCCACATTGAACCCTTTTGATCGTGGGATACTGTACCATCTCTATGAAGATACCCATACCACTCACCATATTCATTATCGGGGAAATGGGCAAAGATATATTTGTGCAGTTTCTCATACAATTCATCGTAATATGAATCGCCCGTTATATTAGATGCAAGAAGGGTTGCAATAAGCGCTTCGTTGTGCACCCACCAAAGTTTCATATCGTGTTCAAGTTGTTCACAGGGGCGGTTATATACATCTCTGAAATAATAAATACCACCGTATTTTTTATCCCATCCAAGTTCTAATGACCATTTAAGGATATTTAACGCCTTTTCAAGAAGATCATTATTGTTTGAATATATTGCCTCGTTCATAAGGAACCATGCATTTTCGATGG
>JAZQJN010000124.1:0-2854 GCA_045541655.1 Acutalibacteraceae bacterium | reverse complement strand
GGTATCCTATGTTGATCCCGGTGCAAATCTTACCTTTGCAATCCGCAACGAACTTGCCCGTGTTGAAAAAGAGACAGGCAAGGTACCAAGTCGGATCGTAGCCATGTCGTTCTGTGAGCCAAGGAGTTGTCAGTGAGTCTTGTCTTCCTAAGACCGCTTGGCCTCCGACTTGGTATCCTATGTTGATCCCGGTGCAAATCTTACCTTTGCAATCCGCAACGAACTTGCCCGTGTTGAAAAAGAGACAGGCAAGGTACCCTCAATTATCATTATGCAAAACCACGGTATCATCGCTCACGATGATGATCCCGATATCTGCCTTAAACTTCACGCCGATGCAAACGAACGTATTGCAAAACAATTCGGCATCAGTGCAGACAGTTTCCCCGAAATCAAAATAAAAGAAACCAATGATGGTGTATTCGAAGCCGACACCCCTTACCTTGCAAACGCGATTGTAAGCGGCAGATATACCGAACAATTCTTGCTGGAACAACCCCTTTATCCCGACCAAATGGTATTTTTAATCGGTACCTTTGCTATGGATAAAGATACCGTTGAAGATGGTGAATGTGTAGCCAACAGCAAAACCGGCAGCGTAGTAATGCGTATGGATGGCAAAAAAGCTCAGGTTCTCGCAGAGACCCTTACCGCAGTTGTTTTTGTTATCTCTCATATTGAGGCAGCCGGTCATCCCCTTTCAACCATGGGCGAAGCCGCTAAAAACTTCATCGCCAACTGGGAAAGCGAAAAATATCGCAAATCCTTGGCAGGTAAAAAATAGGGAGAGAAAAATCATGAGTATTGATATGACAAAATGGCAAGATATTGCTAAACAAAATATTAACAATCGCCCCGCAGGCGAAGGTCGCCTTGCAGGTAAGGTAACCATCGTTACCGGTGCGGCTCAGGGATTTGGTAAAGGTATTGCCGAAGAACTTTATGCCGAAGGTGCAACCATTATTGTTGCCGATATGAATAAAGAACTTGCCGAAACCGTTGCTGCCGAAATGGGCGAACGTGCCTGTGCTATCGCAGTTAACGTATCCGATGAAGAAAGCGTTGCAAGCCTCATTGGAGAAACCGTTGAAAGATTTGGCGGTCTTGATATTATGGTGGCAAACGCAGGTGTTGTTCGTTCCGGTCCTATTGCCAACTTCGAAAAGAAAGATTTTGAATTTGTAACCGCAATTAACTATACCGGATTGTTCCTCTGTGCAAAATATGCCGCAATTATTATGCAGGCACAACATGAGGCCGACCCTGATGCATCCTACGATATTATTGCAATGTCAAGTAAATCGGGACTTGAGGGCTCAAACAAAAACTTCGCCTATGCAGGAAGTAAGTTTGGTGCTATCGGTCTTGTTCAAAGTTTTGCACTTGAACTTTGCGAATACAACATCAAGGTAAATGCCATCTGTCCCGGTAACTATCTCGATGGTCCCTTGTGGTCAGACCCCGAACGCGGACTTTTTGTTCAATATCTTAACGCAGGTAAGGTCCCCGGAGCAAAGACCGTTGAAGACGTCCGCCGTTTCTACGAATCAAAGGTTCCCCTTAATCGTGGATGTTTGCCCATCGACGTTGCCCGTGCAGTTATGTACTGTGTGGAACAAAAATACGAAACAGGTCAAGCTATCCCCGTTACCGGCGGTCAAGTTATGCTTAATTAGGTGATAGTATGATAGATATTAGTATTCTTAATAAACTCAATGCACCCACTAAGGAGGAACGTCTTGCAAACCTTAAAGAGGTGTTAAAGACAACCCAGTTCCCTCCCGCAGTGCCTCAGTATATTAACAACCACATCCACACCACCTATTCCTTCTCCCCCTACTCCCCCACCGCCGCAGTTTATGCCGCACGTATGGAGGGACTTTGCACCGCAGGTATTATCGACCACGATTCAATATCGGGGGCTAAGGAATTTTTAGAGGCAGCAAAGATTGTGGATATCCCTGTTACTATCGGTATGGAAGCCCGTGTTAGTATGGACGGCACCCGTATGGAGGGCAAACGCACCAACAATCCCGATCAGGTTGGGGTATCATATATGACCATCCAAGCGGTTCGCCACGATAAGATAGATACTCTCACCGAGTTTTTCAAACCCTATCAAGAGGCACGTCACAACCGCAATCGTAAAATGGTAGAGAATATAAATAAACTCCTTCCCGCTATCGCTCTTGATTACGACAAGGACGTATTACCCCTCTCGTTAGCAAAGGAAAACGGCGGAGTTACCGAGCGTCATCTTATGTACGCACTTGCGATTAAACTTGTAAAACAGGTTGGTAAAGGTCAATCTATGATTGATAAATTATCCGACCTTGGCATTGGACTATCCGAGAAACAAAAGGCACAGATGCTTGATGAAGAATATCCCTTCTACGAGTATGACCTTCTTGGAATCCTCAAGAGTGCCTTCGTGCCAAAGATTTTTATTGATGCTACCGATGAGTGTCCTAAACTCAAGGATATGGTAGAACTTTGCACAAAGATAGATGCATATCTTTGTTATGCATATCTCGGAGACGTTGGCGACAGCGTTACAGGGGATAAAAAGGCACAAAAGTTTGAGGATGATTACATCGAAGACCTGTTCGAATGCCTAAAAGAGGAGAACGTCAAGGCGGTTACCTATATGCCCACCCGAAACACCCCCGAACAACTTACCCGTTTGAGAAAACTTTGTGATGATTACGGTATGTTCCAGGTATCGGGCGAGGATATCAACTCCCCCCGCCAGAGTTTTGTCATAAGAGCGATGGAAAATCCTCTCTTTGCAAACCTGATCGAAGCAACCTGGAAACTTATTGAACACGAAAATAAATAATTGATACACAAAAAG
>JAZQJN010000123.1:0-2352 GCA_045541655.1 Acutalibacteraceae bacterium | reverse complement strand
CTAAGACCGCTTGGCCTCCGACTTCCCCATTTTGTGATGAATTTTTCGAAAATTTACGGGGCAGAATTTGTTATATCGAAACCTCCCGCGGATGCCCCTACAGTTGTGCATTTTGTCTTTCGGGCAGATGTTCTCCCCTTCGTTTTTTTGATATAGAGCAGGTGAAAAACGATATAATTTCTCTTGCCAACAGCGGAACAAAAACCGTAAAATTTGTTGATAGAACATTCAACGCAAACTATAAAAGAGCCAACGAAATTTTAGAATTTATTTTAGAAAATATCGGAAAAACCATTCCAAAAAACGTTTGCTTTCACTTTGAAATTGCAGGGGATATTTTGAAGGATTCTACCATAGAAATTTTAGAAAAATTTCCAAAGGGCACGGTCCAACTTGAAATCGGAATGCAAAGTTTTAACGAGAAAGTTTTAAAAAATATTAACAGAAAAACCGATACAAAAAAACTTATTGAGAATATAAATAAACTTGTATCTTTAAACAATATGCACATCCACATCGACCTCATCGCAGGACTTACGGGGGAAGATTATGAAAGTTTTCGTCGCAGTTTTAATATTGGTTTTTCTCTTAATGCCCATATGTTGCAGTTAGGATTTTTAAAACTCCTTCACGGTGCAGATATGCGGGAAAAGGGGGAGAAATATCCCTGCGAATTTGAGGATATTCCCCCCTATCAAGTTACAAAAACTCCTTGGTTATCGGCAGAAGAAATGGAGAAAATCTCCCGCTGCGAAGATGCTTTAGAGCGACTGTATAACAGCGGAAGATTTATAAAAACTTTAGAACTTTTTGGAGTAGGAAAAAATATTTCTGCCTTTGATTTTTTTATAAATATTGGAGAAAAAATAAACGAAGAAAAAATTTCTCTCACAAATTACACCGAAAAACTGTATGAAGTTTTAAAAGAAAACTGTGATGAAAAATCTCTCCGTGATGCAATAGTTTCCGACCTTATTATATCGGGATGTCATTTACAAATTCCAAAGGTTCTAAAAATTAAAGATACCCGTCTTAAAAAAATCAAGCAAAAACTTTTCACGCAAAATTCCAATCTGAAATTCGCAATTCTTTATAGCGAAAACAAGGTTTTGGTTTGTGATTATAATTCCAAAAAAAATCTTCGCGGAAGATACGATGCAAAATATTATCCTCTCCCATTTTTTGAAGAGGAAGAATAAATTAAGAAACACCCTCACTGATTGGAGGGTGTTTTTGTTATTCTTTTATTTCCTTTAAATGATACGTAACAAGGAGATGGTACTCCGTATCCAAGACCAATTCATATTGCATACCGGGGCAAACAACACCAAATTTGTGGTTGCAATCACAGGGGCTATATGCTATAATCGAACCACAAGGAGGTATGTATTATGTATTGTAAATGTTGTGGTGCTCAACTAAACGAGCAAGATGCTTTTTGTACCGTTTGCGGCATGAAAAATGAAAGGCCTGCACCCGTGCAAAACGAGAACAACGTGCCCGTAGGAAACGAAAGTCTTGTTCCTATGGAAGAAAACACTCCTAACCAGGCCTTCGATACTATGTTTCGTATGTTTAAGTATGAACGTTTGGCGTGGAAGATTGTTGGTATTGTTTATTCCCTTTTGGGCGGTCTTTATGCTTTGTTGGGTATATTGTATTTGGTTTTAGGTGGAATTATCTCTATAGATGATTATTATGTCGGTACTTTGTTATTTACTTATGGCTTTATGTTCTTTGCCGTCGCCATTTCATTTGGTGTAGTTGGTGTTTTTGGCTTGGTTATGATTAACAAAGTTCAACGATATATGAATGAAATGTCATTCAACATTCGACCTGCTATTATTCGAGCAAATTCGGTTGGTATGATTGTATTGGGTGCTTTGTTTAATCAAGTTGCTATGATATTCATTATTATAAACTTTGTTTTTGCCAAAACCAATAAATCGGCTTTGGAACAAATTGCACAAACACAAAACCCCTATGCTCAATAAATAAAAACATAACTCTTACGTAATAAAATATACTGATTAAAAGCAGGGAGAAACTTCTTTAAGAAGTTTCTCCCTGCTTATTTTATTTAGAAAAATTATTTTTTGGAGATTGCAAGTTTTGCCTTTGCAACGATGTTTTCGGTGGTGAGACCGTATTTTGCAAGCACTTCGTTTGCGGGGCCGGAGGTGCCGAATTTATCCTCAACACCAACCATTTGCACGGGAACAGGACATTCTGCGGCTAAGGTTTCGCAAACTGCTCCGCCAAGACCGCCGATTACGGAATGTTCCTCTGCGGTTACAACCGCTCCGGTTTCTTTTGCGGCCTTTACAACCAATTCTTTATCTAAAGGTTTAA
>JAZQJN010000122.1:0-9377 GCA_045541655.1 Acutalibacteraceae bacterium | reverse complement strand
CGACATTTCCCCCACACTGTGGGGGAATCGACCCCTGCCCTACATAAGAAAAAGATAGGTTGATTGACGAGGAATTGTTTATTTACATTTTTGCTTTTTTGTGATAATATGAAAAATAGATTATAACAAGAAGGATACCTTATGAACTACAATTATCACACCCACACATATCTTTGCGGTCACGCAACGGGTGAAATAGAGGATTATATCAAAACAGCCATAGAAAACGGCATTGAATATTTGGGTTTTTCGGAGCATTTTCCTATTTGTTTTGAGAACGGAGTGCAGTCGGGATATCGAATGAAGGTGGAGGACGTTGAATACTACTTTTCTACCCTCAAAACACTTCGCCAAAAATATATGGATAAAATCGACATCAAAATCGGATTTGAGATGGAATATTATCCCCCCTTTTTTGATGAAATGCTGGATAACGCCAAGAAATATGGGGGAGAATACCTTATTTTAGGTCAGCATTTTACCAAACCTGAATATCTGTATGGGGCGAAATATACCGCCTTCCCCGAAAAAAGCGGTGATGCCCTTAAAGAGTACGTATCAAGCGTGGTTGAGGGTATAAAAAGCGGAGTTTTCACCTATGTTGCCCATCCCGATATTTTGGATTTTATTGGGGATGAAGATGCCTATAAAGAAGAATTTATAAAAATTTGTGAAACATCAAAGGAGTACAACCTTCCTTTAGAAATCAACTTTTTAGGAATAAGGGGTAACAGAACCTATCCCAATATGAGATTTATTGAACTTTTAGGAGAAACCAAAGCCCCCGTAACCTTCGGTTTTGATTCCCACACCGTAAAGGATGCCTTCGACGGAGAATCCTTAAAAACCGCAAAGGAATGGGTAGAAAAATATTCGTTAAATTATGTAGGTAAACCGAAAGTAAAGGGTATATAAATAAAAACAAGAAAAAGTAATTGTTATGTATGTTAATCCTACTGAAGAAATACTTAATAAATTTAATTTTGTTGACATTTTGTAGAAAATCTTGCTTAAAATAAAAAAATATTTGGAAATTTTAATAAATCTATTGACTTAAACGAGACTTTTGTGTATAATGTGTATGCTAAGAGCGATGTTATCGGCTTAATTGCCTGTAATGGTAGATTTTATTTAACATAACGGTCGCAACTAGAAAATATTTTTATTCAAAAGGAGAAACGAAAATGAAAAAAATTATTGCACTTGTTTTGGCACTTGTTTTGTCAACCGCAATGATGGTTCCTGCTAATGCTGCAGGCACAACCTATATGATTTACGCCGCCGAAACCGATGACGGTTGTGCTACTCACCCCACCGGTTGGGGACGTCTTTGGGGACCTGTTGGTGAAAATGAAAGTTTACGTCATCCCGCCCCTGTTCAAGGAGATGCGTCTTATTGTATGAACACCTCCACCAATCAAACCGTTCTTTATCACAACGTAAACTGGACCTCCAACTGTACTGGTATTTTCAATGCTACAGGTTATGAATACATAGAATTGGATGTTTATGTATCTTCCGATATCGTATGTAACTGGGAATTTGGTCTTTGTGCAAGCGAAACAGACTCTGCCGGTTCTTCTTGGGGTAAACAAAACGTTTGGTTCCCCGGAAAAAGATGGACTCACATCAGAATGCCTATTTCTGAATTCGGTGAATTCCCCGCTGCATATCCCGGTACAATGAGCAAAATTCTTCGTATCAAAATGCAACTTACTAACATTATTGACACCTTTAAGATGCTTGAAGACGGTTTAACCGAAGCTCCTATGTACACCTATGTTTATTTCGATAACGTAGTTGCTACTAAAGGCGGTGCAGGTGCTGCAAACGAACTTATCGATTACGATACCTTAATGACAACTCCTCCCGATTGGTATGAAGATTATCTTGAAAACTATGATCCCGATATTGTTGAACCTCCCAAGGTTGTTTACGGCGACCTCGATGGTAATGATCTTGTAGAAGCTCAGGACGCATTGCTTGCTCTTCAACATTCTGTTGGCAAAATTGCACTTAGCGGTATGCCCCTTTCTAACGCAGACGTTGATGCTGACGCTGACGTAGATGCTCCCGATGCATTGTTGATTCTTCAATATTCCGTAGGCAAGATCACGCAATTCCCCCGAGAGGAATTCGAAGAACAGTAATCCGTTAAAAAGACCGTTTAATAAATAACATAACTGCGATAGGATTTTTCCTATCGCAGTTTTCCTTTTTGTCGATATTATATTTGTTGAAATAAAGTCCTCCTAAAGTGTTTATCCGCAGGGTTTGTTGTGTTTTTTCGAATTTCTTAATGAGAATAAAATTCACTTTTTTCAGGTGAAAATTTATAAATTTATTGACAAAACTTATTAAAACAAATATAATTACTTTATAATAATGAAATCTAATCCTACAAAGGAGAAATTATATATGAGACGTGGAGTAAGTGAAAAAATTCGTGAGTGCCGTCGTGAATGTGGCTTCACCCAACAAATGGTGGCAACCGCCCTTAACGTTGACCGCACCACATACACCTGTTACGAAAGCGGAAAAACCGAACCAAGTGTAGATAGTCTTGCCCAAATGAGCAAGATTTTCGGTATTCCTCTTTGCGAACTTTTTGCCTGTTATGAAGATAGTGTCCCCGTGGTAAGTGTTGCATCCCCGGGAAGCAGTTTTATTGCCGACAGTATGCCTGTAAGAGGACTTGCCAAGGATGAAAAAGAATTTATTATGCTTTATAGAATGATGGGTGAAAAAGAACGGGAAGAACTGCTCAAAAAGGGCAAAGCATTGTTCAACAAAATGATGGAAGATGACGGTTAAGATATGAAATACACAGTAACGTTAGAGTCTTACAGAGATGTATTTACCCTCCCTAAATCGGTGGTTACAAAACATCTGAAACTTGCCGGTGCAGTTCAACTCAAGGTGCTTTTGTGGCTTTTTTGTAACGGGGGAGAGGCAAATGATATGGAAATATCAACCGCAACCGGTTTTTCTCCCGCAGATGTAACCGATGCTATGCATTATTGGGTAAGCGTTGGAATTGTAGTAACCGATGATGAAAAATCAAATGCAGAGGTAACAAAAAAAGTTGACCTTGAAAAATCTGCAGAAAAACAAGAGAAAAAAGCATCCCCCAAAAAGGCAACAGTATTGTCCGAGCCACAGCGTCCCAATCGTATGGAGGCCATTCGCAGAGCCGATGAAAGTGCCGAAATTGCTTGGCTCTTCCGCGAGGCAGAAGCCCTTTTTGGTCGTTTTGTCAGTGATGCAGAGCGTATCTCTATGGTGTGGATGGTGGATAATTTAGGTCTTGAATCGGCAGTGGTGCGAATGATAATTCAGCACTGTGCATCCATAGATAAATGCAACGTGCGATATATTGAAAAAATGGCGTTATCTTGGGCGAATTCCGAGATAGATACCGTAGAAAAGGCGGAAGCCCATTTGCTTTTGATGGAACAACTAAAAAAAGAATGGGCAATAGTATGTTCTGCCTTTGGAATTGAATATCGACTTCCCACCGAAAAGGAACAGAATTACGCCCATACATGGATTAAGGAGTGGCATTTCAATAAGAAAATGTTAAAACTCGCCTACGACGCTTGTGTGGATGCAAAGGGCAAATTTATTATTGCCTATGTCCATAAAGTGCTTGAAAAATGGCACAACGAAGGTGTATCCACCCCCGAAATGGTGTCCAAGGCAAATGATGAAAGAAAACAAACCAAAAAGGGAAAGAAAACATCCGGTGGTGATGGAACTAAATCCTACAATATTGAGGAATACGAAGAATTATTGCTATCATAAGGGAGGTAAAAACTTATGATAAACCGTTTTGATTGCCGTCAGGAGGCAAAAAACAGAATAGCCCAAAGAAGAGAAAATGCCGAAAATACCGCCTTTGAAAACAGAGAGAAAATTTTAAGGAAGCATCCTGAACTTTCAGAGGCAGAAAGAAAAATTGAGGCAAACTATAAAAGAACTATCACCGCCCTTATTTCGGGTGCATCGGAAAAGGAAATTGAAAAAATCCGCCAAGACCATAAGAAAATAGTTGAGGATAGAGATGCTCTTTTAGATATTCTTAAAATAGAAAAGGATAAATATTTCCCCCGATATTTTTGTGAAAAGTGTGAAGATACCGGTGCAGTAGGGGAGAAGGATTGCGAATGTTTAACCGCCCTTACAAGACAACTTGCGTATCAGCAAATGTGCAAAGAATTTCCTGCGAATAAATATCATTTTGAGGATTTTTCTCTTGACTATTATTCTGACAATAAAGAAAAAGAGAGAATGGAAGATATCTATAACAAAACCTTGGAATATGCTGAGAACTTTGGTAAAGATTCAAATAGTTTATTCTTCCAGGGCGGCACAGGACTCGGTAAGACCCATATCTCTTTATCTATTGCAAATAAAGTGGCACAAAAGGGTTTTGGTGTGCTTTATAATTCCACTCAAAACTTTTTATCCGCCGTGGAAAAGGAACACTTCAGCGGTGATAAGGATGGAGATACCCTTATCTCATTAATCGAATGCGACCTGCTCATTTTGGATGACTTAGGTACCGAGTTCTTAACTCAATTTACAACCTCGGTGCTTTATAATATCATCAACACCCGATACATTAATTCCCGCCCCACCATTATCAGCAGTAATCTTACCCCGAGAGAGTTGGAAGAAAGATACGGACAACAACTTTTCTCCCGTTTTGCAGGATGTTTTGATTGGCTCGTTTTTTTAGGTGGCGACATTAGAAAACAAAAGAAGTTTAGTGGCAAATAGGTGAAATATAATGAAGAATATCATTAAAATATTATTATCTCTTTTGCTGATTTTGGTTATAGTGGGGTGTTCGAGCCCAAAAATAGATCATGGAGAAAAAATTCAACACTCCTTCACCCTGAGTAGTGAAGGCCTTACCAAAAACACCTATTACGTACTTGAGCGTAGTGCGTTCTCTTATGATCCGATGGTGGCACACGAACAAATACGCCTTTTCAGTTCACTGCAAGGTCTTATAAACCGTAACGCCGAAATGAGTAAGATAGTTTTGGTGTTAGCCCCCGAAAAGGATTCCGAAACCTTTTGGATTGAATATATGAAAAACAAGGGCGGTTTGTTAAGGAAAAAGAAGAAAAAAGACATTGCTACTTGGGAGGAGTTCCTCTCCACCTTCAAAAACCAACTTATAGAGTGCGGTATGATTTTGTGGGATACAAACGTCCCCGCCACCGCCAATGTTGCGGCAACAATCTGTGGCATTGAAGGATGCCTTCCCGTAAAGGATATCGACGATGGTGTAAAGACCGAATTAACAAAATTGGGTGTAGAGGTAAAGCAAACCTTAACCGGCAAATTTACGGGTAAGGGCAAAATTGTCGATACCGATATCGACTCTACAGGTAGCACCAAGTGTGATGCATATCTCTGGGCTATGGAAAAATATATGGATAAATGTTCCGACCGATATATGATGTTTGTTCCCGACGGTGCAAGTTCTGTCCAAGGGAATCCGGTTTACGAAGGAAACTTTGAATCAAAACGAATATTCGGTAACGATAACCTTGTATGTCACGATTACGGTATTGCAAGGCAGATGTTCTTTGTGGATTTAAGTCCCATAAAAGACAGTCTCCCTGTTGATGATTCTACACAACCTCTTGGTGTAGATACAGCCACCCTTGAAAAGATACTCAACAAACGCTACGAAAACGCCAAGGGTGAATTTGGATGTATGGTAGGAATGCCACCCTGGCAGGTCAAATATACCTCATATCAGAATATGGGTACAGTAACCACCACCAAATTAGAAAGCGAATTTTTGGACTGTATCACCCAATACAATATGTATTTGGACGGCTCCAATATGATATCAAACTCTTCGGTGTATTATCAATTTAAGTTGGATTCAGAATATTCTAATGGCAGTAAGAAGGTTACCGAAAAATATGAAGAAAACACAGTCTATGTGTACTATCATATGACAACCTTAGAAAAATCCCAAGATGCCTTTGATATGCTTGAATTTTTCAATGATGAAAAACGAGGAGAAATTCCATTATCACTGGCGGTAAATCCCGGCCTTGCAGACCGTATTCCAATGGTGTTTGATTATATTTACAATAATCTTTCCAATAAAAATACCGTTGTGGCTGCCAATGGAGGAATCGGAAGCATATCGCCCAACGAGTTGTTTGTTCCAAAGGATGAAAACGGCGAAGATAAAGTCAAAAAAGGCCGTACCCTTCCTTCAGGTAAAGATAACTTTGTTAAGGTCAGTGAAAAATACCTCAAAAAATTTGATTTGAATATGGTAGGATTCCTTAAAGGAACAATGAACGATGATGTTTATGGATTGTTTAGTGAAATTGCTCCCAAAGGTGTCTTTCACAACGATTTTCACCAATCTCCCACAGCGGTTGATGAAGTAAATTATTATCCCTCATCCTTTGCTTCAGGCAGATCGGAAAATTTACAAGGCGTGGCCGATTCGATGTATACTTATTGGTCAGGAAATGATAAAGACGGAAATTTTTTAGCTGTCGAAATGACCGGTTGGACCCCCACCCAGATTATTCAACTTACAGAACAGTTTGAAAATGTGGTAAAGGCGAATCATCCCGACTACAAGGTCAAGGTGGTTAATTGCTATAACTTTATGAGTTTGGCCACCGAAGCGGGAATTTTTGCGGTTAAATAATTGTCCAACAAGTGGTTGACAATGGTAGAAACTTGTAGTAAAATTAATAGGATATTTATGTCATTATACCTTGGAGGTTTTTGAAATGAAAAAAGTTCTTTGTATCGGTTCGGTAACTACCGACGTTATTATTAAACCGATAGATAATCTTCCCGAACCCGGTCAACTTCTTCCCATTGAAACATCCGAAATGTTTGTAGGCGGTTGTGCATCCAATGCTTGTATTGACCTTGCAAAATTGGGTGTGCCTGTATCTTTGGCAGTTAAACTTGGTAAAGATTTGTTTGGTAATTTTGTTTACGATACCTGCAAAGCCAACGGTGTTGATGTTAGAGGCGTTGTGTTTGATGAAAACGTTCAAACCACCACTTCCATCGTTTGCGTAAGTTCTAACGGCGAACGTTCCTTCCTTTATAACGGCGGTTCTACCTCCGCCCTTACTGAGGAAGATATCCCCGATGAAATTATCGCCGATGCTGACATCGTATTCCTCGCAGGTGCCCTTCTTACCCATGGGCTCGATGGTGAACCCGCTGCCCGACTTTTCAAACGTGCAAAAGAAATGGGCAAATATACCGTTATGGATACCGCTTGGGATGCTACCGGTCGTTGGATGAAGGGTGTAGAAGCCGCCCTTCCTTACCTCGATTTGTTTATGCCTTCTATTGAAGAAGCAGAAAGAATTGCAGGTGTCAGCGATTTCGATGGTATTGCCGATGTATTCTTCTCCAAGGGAGTTAAGAATGTAATTATTAAAGCGGGTAAACAGGGTGCATATATCCGCGAAGCAGGTAAACCCGGATACTTTGCTCCCACCTATCTCTCTGTAAAACGAGTAGATACCACCGGTGCAGGAGATTCCTTCTGTGCAGGTTTCCTCGCAGGTCTTGCTCAAGATAAGAGTTACAAAGATTCTGCTAAACTCGGTAATGCAGTTGGTTCTCACTGCATTATGGCACTTGGTGCTTCCACCGGCATTAAACCCCTTGCCGATATCTATAAATTTATGGAAGAACATACCGACGAAGTTCCGTTGGATGATTAAAAAAGGAGATAACATATTATGAAACGTTCAGAAATTAATGCTATCATCAGAGAAGCAATTGACTTCCTTGGTGAACACAAATTCTTGCTTCCTCCCTTCGCATATTTTTCCCCCGAAGAGTGGGCAGAAAAAAACCACGAATATGACGAAATCCGCAACAACTGCTTAGGTTGGGATATCACCGACTTTGGTAGCGGCGATTTTGACAAATGCGGTTTGTTCCTTTTCACCACCCGTAACGGCAATATGTTTAATGATGATGACCAAAAAGTATATGCCGAAAAAATTATGATCGTTAAAGAAAACCAAACCACTCCCTACCACTATCACTGGTATAAACAAGAAGATATCATCAACCGTGGCGGCGGTAACCTTATGATTAAGGTTTACGGTGCAGACGAAAATGATAATCTTTCTATGGATGATGTAGAAATCCAGGTTGACGGCCGTCATTACACCGTACCCGCAGGTAGCGTTATCCGTCTTACCCCCGGTATGAGTATGACCAACACCAAGAAACTTTATCATGCATTCTGGGCTGAAGAAGGTTGCGGTAAAGTATTGGTTGGTGAAGTTAGCCAATGCAACGACGACTCCAAAGATAACCGTTTCTTTGAGCCCGTTGACCGTATGCCTTACCTCGGTGCTATTGCCGATGCTGATACTTCCGATGCAGAACGTTTCTTCCCCCAAGTTGGACGCTTCCCCGAAATCGAAGAAGACGAAGCACCCCTTTATCTCCTTTGCAACGAATATCCCGCTGCAAAATAATTTTTGATTTTATATCCGCTCTGTTTTTTAGCAGGGCGGATTTTTTTGCAAATCGGCCTCCTTTGGCCTTTACGGGAGGGGGACCGCGTTAGCGGTGGAGGGATATAGAAAAAAATAAAAAAATCATAAAAACAAATGTTAGAAAACGGGAGAAAATCAAAGAAAAACGAAGAAAATAAGAGAACTCGCCCTGTTTTGTAATTTTTTTATTAAAAATGTGTTGACTTAAAGGATAAAATATGTTATTATCATTCGGCTGTGAGTTTTACCTTACGAATGCCCCGTTTGTTGGGTGAAACTTTAAAAGTTATCAAAAATATGAATTATAATAAATTGGAGGTTTTAACTATGTCCACTTTTATGCCTAAGGCATCCGACATCGAGCGTAAATGGTATGTTATCGACGCTGCCGGTAAGCCCCTTGGACGTGTGGCTGTTGCTGCTGCCGACCTTCTTCGCGGCAAGGGCAAACCCACCTTTGTACCCCATCTCGACTGTGGTGATCACGTAATCATCATCAATGCAGAAAAAGCAGTACTCACCGGAAAGAAATTAGATCAAAAATTCTACTATCGTCACACCGGTTACATCGGCCATCTTAAAGAGGTCAAGTACCGCACCCTTATGGAAACCCGCCCCGAACTCGCAATGGAACTTGCAGTTAAGGGAATGGTTCCTTCAACCACCATCGGCCGTTCTGCCCTTACCCGTCTTCGCGTTTACAAGGGTGCAGAACACAAGCATGCACTTCAGAAACCTGAAGTAATTGCTCTTTAATAAGGGAGGTAAATACAAATGTACGATTCTAAACCTTATTTTTACGGTACCGGTCGCAGAAAGAGCTCTGTAGCTCGTGTTCGC
>JAZQJN010000121.1:0-1827 GCA_045541655.1 Acutalibacteraceae bacterium | reverse complement strand
TATATATACTATCCTCGGGATTAGCGAAAAATCTATTACCGGATATATCTTTAAGGGAACCCTCTAAATCTTCAATATAAACTCTAAAATCATAGTTTAATAGTTGTTTTAGTCCCTCCAAAGCATCTTGAATATCGTTTATATCGGGGGTACAAAGTTCGGCCGCAGCCGATGGAGTCGGTGCCCTCAAATCAGCCACAAAGTCACATATTGTGAAGTCGGTTTCGTGACCCACTGCAGATACAACGGGGGTTTTAGTGTTAAAGATGGTTCTCGCAAGAGTTTCATCATTAAATGCCCATAAATCCTCCGTTGAACCCCCACCACGTCCAATAATTATAACATCGCAGTCGGTTTCATCGGCTACTTTTAGTGCTTTTACCATTTGAGGAGCGGCGTTTTCACCTTGTACTTGCACAGGAAACAAAACCATTTCACAAAGAGGATATCTACGGGAAAGAATATTTATAATATCCTGCACAGCAGCACCTGTTGGAGAAGTTATTACACCAATTTTCTTCGGAATTGCAGGAATGGTTTTTTTAAAAACATCGTTAAACAACCCCTCTTTTTCAAGTTTTTCTTTAAGTTGGTTAAATGCAACACTAAGTGAACCAATACCATCAGGGATCATTTCTTCAATATATAATTGATATTGTCCATCTCTATCATAAATAGACACCCTACCACGGCACAAAACCTTCATACCATCCTCGGGTAAGAATTTAAGTTTAATCGCAGAAGATTTAAACATAACCGCCTTAACGGTGGACATATCATCTTTAAGACTCATATAAAGATGCCCCGAACGATAGTGGTTAGTGAAATTTGATATTTCACCCGCCACTATGCAACATCTAAGATGTGCATCTTGTTCGAGGATACTCTTTGCATAATTATTTAATTGTGATACCGTGAGTACTAAATCATTCATTTCTTCAAATTGTGTTTAATGGATGCAAGGGTTGCAACACCAACCGCATTATCACAAGATGATGACGGAGAGGCAAACTTTGCATTATATTTTTCTGTTAAATATTTAGAAATAATACTATTTGACATAACCCCTCCCGCATAAACAAGGGGTAATTTTCCATATTCACTAATAATATTCTCGGTCATTTTATCAATGGTGAGTTTAATATATTCAATGCAAAAACGGGCAACATTTTCCCTGCTTTCACCATTTCTCAACATATTTTCACACATATTTACAACACCCGAAAGGCAACAGTTATTACCTTTCACTGAGGCACGTATAGATTTAACATTAATATTACCATCAAGGGATAAAGCATCAAGTTCCCTACCTGCTGGGAAGTTAAGTCCTAACATTTTACCTACTCTGTCAATGGCTTGTCCCGCATTTAAGTCTAAAGTCTTCCCTATTATTTCGGCGGAAATAATATTCTCATCATCAGGAGAAACAAGTAATGCTTCGGTTGTACCACCCGACACATGGAAGGCAATAAACTTTGATTTAATCAAGGAAAAATCTCCTGTATCTTGCACACAAGCCATAATATGACCTGCCTGATGTGAAAATTCATAAACGGGAATATTAAGTGCTTTTGAAAGCACTCCCGCATGGGATTTTCCTACAAAAAAACAAGGCATATATGACCCTTCAACGTCACGAGGTTTGACCGAAACACCTATCGCATCAATATCTTCATCACATTTGGATAATGCATCACCTAAAATATCTTCAATAGCTTTTGTGTGCAAAAAAACTGCATCACTTTGCCTTAAACCACACTCTCCATCCTTGACGGGGAGTAATCTTTTAACGTTTATAGGTGGTTTCCCATTATCAAAATAAATGGC
>JAZQJN010000120.1:0-7487 GCA_045541655.1 Acutalibacteraceae bacterium | reverse complement strand
CTCACTATGACCGCATTGGTTGTTATTTCTTCTCTCTTTGCAGGTAACGGCCCCTTGGCAGGTGCAAACGGCGAAACCTATGCACAACTTTTAGAAAACTCCGGCATCTCCAAAACCAACGCTATGCAAACCGCTTTTGGTAACGCTATCGGCAACGGAAACATAGGTAGTATCTTCGTTGCAGTATGTCTTTTGTTCTTTGCATACTCCACCATCATTGGTTGGAACTTCTTTGGTAAGATCAACGTTCAATACCTCTTCAAGAACAACAAGGTTGCAACCATTATCTATTCTGTAGTTGCTATTGGATTTATCTTCCTCGGCACCCTTCTTTCCAACGATTTGGTTTGGGAACTCACCGACTTCTTTAACTATCTTATGGTTATCCCTAACGTTATGGCCCTTATTCCCCTTGGTGCTATCGTTGCAAAGGCCGCAAAGGATGCTAAGAAAAACAGCATTCTTGAGAAATAGATATAATTATTCTTAAACAACAGGAGACACCTCGTTTGAGGTGTCTCTTTTACTTTGCAAAAAAATACAGTTCTGTAATTTTTTCAAAAACCCTTGACAAAACAAAAAACATATTGTATTATCTCAATAGTACAGTAGTACACTTTGGAGGTGAAAAAATGAAATGGGAACTTGATAAATCCCGAGCAATATGTCCTCAGATATGCGAACAATTATGTGTAGGTATTGCTTCGGGGGAACTCACCCCCGGTTCCAAACTTTTATCGGTGCGAGAGGTGGCACTTTCCGCCGGAGTTAATCCCAATACCGTACAAAAATCCTTTGAACAACTTGAACAAAAGGGAATAATTTATTCCATTCGAGGGTCTGGGTGGTACGTAGGAGAGGATATCTCGGCGGCAAAAGAAATGGTAAAGGAACTTATCGTAGAAAAGACCGCACAATACTTTGCATCAATGAATTCTTTAGGACTTGATGCTAATGAGATTAAACAATATGTAAAGGAGTGGCAAGCATGAGTGAACTTTTAAGATGTGAAAATCTTACCAAAACTTTTGGTAGCACAACTGCCCTTGATGACATAAATCTAAGTATAGAAAACGGAAAAATTATAGGACTTCTTGGTCCCAACGGATCGGGAAAAACCACCTTGATTAAACTTTTAAACGGACTTTTGACCCCCACATCGGGAAGAATATTTGTAAACGATAAAAAGCCGGGAGTAGAAACCAAAAAGATAGTGGCATATCTGCCCGATAACAGTTTTCTTTACAACTGGATGACTGTGGAACAAATCATAGATATGTTTTGCGATTTTTATAGTGATTTCCGCCCCGACCTTGCCTACAAGATGCTTTTGCAACTTGGAATAAATCCAACCGATAAACTCAAAAAACTTTCAAAGGGTAATAAAGAGAAGGTTTGTCTTATTCTCGTAATGAGCCGAAACGCCCTGCTTTACGTGTTGGATGAACCAATAGCCGCCGTTGACCCCGCCACCCGTGATTACGTTATCTCAACCATTATAAATAACTATAATCACGATGCGTCGGTTATCATATCCACCCACCTTATTGCCGATATAGAAAGCATTTTGGATGAGGCAATATTCATAAACAAAGGCAAAATTATGCTTCACAAAACCGTAGATGAAATAAGAGATGAAAACGGATGTAGCGTTGATCAACTTTTCAGGGAGGTATTCAGATGGTAGGCAAACTTTTTAAACACGAAATAAAATCATATCTCCGCAGTTTGATGTTTGTGGAAATAATTTTATTAGCGGTAGCCCTGATGAACCGACTCGTTCAGATATTTGAATTTGATTCGGTAGTATATGATATCGTTTTTGGTTCCTCGGTTATTATGCTTGTAATAACAATGTTAGCAGCAATCTTTTTAACCGTGGCAATGGGTGTTATAAGATTTTACAAAAATCTTTTTACCCACGAGGGATATTTAACCTTTACCCTGCCCGTAAGTCCTATGCAACACCTGTTTGTAAAGATTACCACATTCCTTTTGTTTGCACTTATAACGGCTGCTTCCATATTCGTTGCCTTTTCGGTAGCAACCTTTGGCGAGGTGTTTGCGGAACTCGTTAAGGCAGGAACGTATCTGTTTAAGGTTGTAGGAGGAAAGATAGGTTTCATCAGTTTGTGTATGTACGTAGTGGAATTTGCCCTTTTGTTGCTTGTATCGGTGGCTTTCCAGATGCTTACCTATTACCTGTGTATGTCTATAGGACAGTTAACCGGTAAAAACCGCATTTGGTTAAGTCTGGGTGTTTATTTTATAATTTATGTTGTTACTCAGGTGTTTGAAACCATACTTATTGTAATCTTCAGTATCCTCGAAAGTGCAAATGCTTTGGACGGAATTATAGAACTTATCAGCGACCACTTGGAATTCTTCGGCCACGCCGGCTTGTGGTTTGGAATAATATTCTTCTCTTTGCTTAGCGTAGTATATTTCCTTGTAAGCCACCGCATCATAAGTAGAAAACTTAATCTTGAATAGGAGGATGCAAAATGAAAAAATACGCTAAAATAATTGTATTGATTTTAACCGTATTTACCTTTTGCACAATCCTTTGTTCTTGTGATGCTCTTGATGAAATGCGTGACGATCAGGGTTATTGGAAAAAAGATGGCACCATTCTTTATCAAGATAATGTGTATGTAAAAGTAGACCATTACGCCAACGTAAATTTTGACGAAGTAGGTCACGGTGGATTAATATATATAACCGAAAAGAATATACCGGTTTTATTGTCAAAAAAATATGGTTCCCGTTTTAATATTACCAAAGATGAGGTAATTATTACCGCCGGCAATGAAATTTATGCCTTGGCTGGGAAGCATGCCGAGATCGAAAAAGATGCTGAAAAAACAAGCAAAGGGAACTACGATTTTTTTACCGTTAGTTATTTTGACACCTATGATATGGAACAAGAATTTGATTGTACACCTGAAGAAACTGCGGCAATTAAAGCCACTATTTCAAAAAGAGATACTACACAATTTGAATGGGAAATCACACGAGATTTTCATCTTTACGAAAATTCAAAAAGTGGTTATTTCGGCGGATATTACGGAACGATTGCCCAACTTGATGACGGAAGATACATTATAACTAACGGCGACATCGGTTTTGTTGTTCCTGAAGAATACAAAAAAACATTTGATGGATTGTATTCGAAACGTGTTGATTACACAGCAAAATAATGGGGTGTTTAGAATGAAAAAATATATTAGAATAATAGCACTGATTTTATCCGTTTTTACCCTTTGTACGATACTGTGTTCCTGCGATGCTATTGACGAAATGCGTGATAAACAAGCGTTTTGGCAGAAGGACGGTTCAATCCTTTATAACGGCAACACCTATGTGAAACTACCCATATATACCGGAGTTAACAGTAAAGCATACGGTTACGATTCATATATACACGTTACCGAAAAGAATGTTCCTGTTTTACTTTCTTCCGAATTTGGTTCATATCGTAATATAACCAAAGACGGGGTTGTAATTGACGGCAACGGTGAACTATATGCTTTGGCAGGTAAGTATGCCCAGGTGCTAAAAGAAGCAGAAAAAGCCACAAGGGGAGAGTATAACGTCTTTACCTATCATGAAGGAACTAATTGCACCGCCGAAGAAATAGCGGCGATAAAAGATATAACCTCCCAGATTTCTATTGATACAACGATTGATTGGGATGATGCAGTAGAAGTTCCAATCGATTGCTGTACCGAAAGCGGATATTTTGGTTATTACTTTGGTTCAATTATTCGTTTTAACAGTGGCGAATACATTGTTACTAAAAATACTGAATATGAAGGAATAAGTAACTTTGCGGTTCCTGAAAAGCACAAAAAGACCATTGAAAATATGTATTCAAAAAGTATTAATTCAAAAAATGTTGATTCGGTAATAGAATTTGATCCGGTAATAGAATAACAAAACAAAAGCCCTTGGATGTAATATCCAAGGGCTTTCAATATGTAAACATTATTTATTTTTCTCAATAAAATCCACAATACAATTTTTATATCGTTCACTATCTTTAAGACAACAAACACCGTGGGCGGCACCCTCAAAAATTTCAATAGTGGCATTTTTGCAACATCCAAAAATATCTTCACTCATGGTGTGGGGAACAAACATATCGTTATCTCCGTGAACAAGCAAAATGGGGAGATCGCAGTTTTTTACCGATGATAAACTATCATACTTAAAGATATTTAATCTGCCAAATACCGCACCGCCGCAAACTATAAAAGGAAATACAATTGTGGGATTGTATCCCATATGTTTGCACTCTTTTTTTATAATATCCTTCGGTGTAGAATAAGGGCAGTCGGCAATAATACCCTTAACGGTATGGGGGAGTTCCATATCGGATGCCATAAGCACCGTTGCACCGCCCATAGAAACACCCATTAAGAATATGGGATTATCTTTAGAAAGATGTTCCTTTGCATAATTTGCCCAATAAAGGCAGTCGGTTCTCTCTTTAATACCAAAGGTAATGGAGTGTCCGTCACTTTTACCGTGACTTCTCTGGTCGATAGTGAGGATATTGTATCCAAGATCAAGTAATGGTTTTGCACTACCGCAAAAATCCCGACGGGGGGAACCCTGATATCCGTGGAACATAATAATAAGGGGTGCATCTTCCTTTGCGTAATAATATCTTCCGAAAAGACGTTTACCGTCATAAGATTTAATGCTGTGTTCCTCAAAGGGAAGTGCCATAAACTCCTCTATAAGAGCGGGGATGCTATCACATTCGCTTCCGTAACTTTCCACGTAGGGTACAGGGGCGGGATGTTCTTTGCCGTAAAGATAGGTTTTGTAATACGCCCAAAAGCAAACACACAAAAATATAAAAACAAGTCCTAAAACTGCGACAATAATATACCACATAACACTTCACCTCCAAAAAACAGTATTTGCCCAAGTGGATTAACACTTGGGCAAAATAACAGATTATAAACTACCGCCTAATTTAATTGCGTTCATATTGGATTCAACCAAGTGTTGTTTCTTTGCAGGAACGGATTTTTTAACACCGAGTTCCAAAGCATCTTCAGATACAAGTCCGGTTTCCTTAAAGAGTTTACCAAGCAAAATAATGTTTGCAAGACCTTTAAGACCGTTTTTGTCTGCCTGTTCGGTGGCGGGGATATAGAAAACGTTGATGTCATCGCGATCTGTTTTGGATTTAACCAAAGAACTATCCACAATAACTGTACCACCGGGAACAACGGTATCGATAAATTTATCAAAAGAGGGGCCGTTCATAGCAATAAGTACGTTGGGATTGACAACCAAGGGGGATGCAATGGGTTCATCCGAAAGACATACCGAGCAGTTACAGGTACCGCCACGCATTTCGGGACCGTAAGAGGGAAGCCAAGATACCTCTTTGCCATCCATAAGACCGGCATAAGCACAAACTTTACCAAGGAAGAGAATTCCCTGACCGCCGAAACCGGCAAAAACCATATTTAAATCAGCCATCTTATTTAACCCCCTTTTCGGAATCTTTGTAAACACCCAAGGGATAATAGGGCATCATATTTTCTCTGAGCCAATCAAGGGCTTCAACGGGAGAAAGACCCCAGTTGGTAGGACAGGTAGAAAGAATTTCAACAATGGAGAAACCTTTTCCGTCAATCTGATTTTGGAATGCCTTTTTAATTGCCTTCTTTGCCTCACGGATATGGGGAACGGTATCAACCGCAACCCTTTGAGCAAGGGCAACACCGTCAAGGGTGCAAAGCATTTCGCAAACACGAATGGGGAAACCTGCAGTATTTACATCACGACCGTAAGGAGTGGTCTGGGTAACCTGATTGGGAAGGGTGGTGGGAGCCATCTGACCACCGGTCATTCCGTAGGTGGTGTTGTTAACAAAGATAACAACGATATTTTCACCTCTGGTGGCGGCGTGAACGGTCTCGGCAGTACCGATAGCGGCAAGGTCACCGTCGCCTTGATAGGTAAATACAACGTCATCGGGACAAGCTCGCTTAACACCGGTAGCAACTGCGGGAGCACGACCGTGAGGAGCTTCAATCATATCACAATTAAAATAATTATAGGCAAAAACCGAGCAACCAACGGGAGCAACACCAACGGTTTTACCTTCTACTCCCAATTCATCAATAACCTCGGCAACCAGACGGTGGATAATACCGTGGGTGCAACCGGGGCAATAGTGGAGATTACAATCGCAAAGTGCGTGAGGTCTATCAAATACAACAGCCATTATTTTATACCTCCTGCAATTTTTCTGATTTGTTCTAAAACTTCGTTGGGTTGGGGAATAACACCGCCGGTACGACCAAAGAAGTGAACGGGTTTTGCACATTCAACCGCCAACTTAACGTCATCAACCATCTGACCTTTGCTCATTTCAACGGTCAAGAATGCCTTTGCAGTTTTGGCAGTTTCTTTAAGAATATCATTGGGGAAGGGCCAAAGGGTGATGGGACGGATAACACCCGCTTTAATACCCTCTTGACGGGCAGCACGAACGGCCGACATAGCAATACGGGCGGTAGCACCAAAGGCAACCACAACGATATCGGCATCCTCGGTCATAATGCACTCGGCACGTTGTTCGGTTTCTTGAATATGAGCATATCTTTCATATCTCTCATCAACAAGACGTTCAAGTTCGTCGGGTTCAATGTAGAGGGAGTTGACAATATTGTGGGGACGTTTGTTTTCGTGTCCGCAAGCAGCCCATTCCTTTTTGGGAAGTTCTTTAACGGGTTCAGGAAGGGTAACGGGTTCCATCATCTGACCTAACATACCGTCGGCAAGAATCATGGCGGGCATACGGTATTCATCGGCTTTATCAAAAGCCAAAGTAACCATATCAACCATTTCCTGAACGGTGGAGGGAGCAAACACAAGGAGTTGATAGTCACCGTGACCAAGTGCCTTGGTTGCTTGCCAATAGTCGGCTTGGGAAGGCTGAATACCGCCAAGACCGGGGCCGCCTCTTTGTACGTTGATAATAACGCAGGGAAGATCTGAACCTGCAATATATGATACACCCTCACTCTTCAAACTGATACCCGGGGAGGAGGATGAGGTCATAGCACGTTTACCTGCGGCGGCAGCACCGAGAACCATATTGATAGCCGCAACTTCAGATTCGGCTTGAAGATAAACACCGCCGACTTTGGGCATCATTTTAGACATATATGCCGCAACCTCGGTCTGCGGTGTGATAGGATAACCGAAGAAATGATGACAACCTGCATTGATAGCAGCCGCTGCCAAAGCTTCGTTACCCTTCATTAAAACTCTTTCGGACATTTTATATTCCTCTTTTCTATTTTGGTAGGGTGGAAGGAGCAATTCAAATCCGTTTTATAAAGGCGAATTTCCGCTCACCCTTCGTTAAAATGCTCGCAAATACACAAAGTATTTGCTGTGCTTTATGCCTTGGTTGACCAAAAATTCGCTCTATATAAAATCTTCGACCTCAA
>JAZQJN010000119.1:0-5622 GCA_045541655.1 Acutalibacteraceae bacterium | reverse complement strand
TGGCCCTCCGACTTTTTGGTGTAATGATGACCTTGATGTTACCACCTACACCTTCGATTACGCAAAGAGATATTCCAACCGTGCCGCCAACGCCTTCAAAAAGGCGGGTATCAAGCGTGGCGACGTTGTTATGCTTATTCTCAAACAACGCCCCGAGGTATGGTGGTGCATCACCGCTCTTTGCAAGATGGGTGCTATCTGTATCCCCGCTACATACCAACTTACCGAAAAGGATATTGTCTATCGCTGTAACGCCGCATCGGTTAAGATGATTGTATCTACCGATGATGATTATATGCTCAAAAATATTGATATCAGTATCCCAAAATGCGAAACTTTAGAAAAGGTTGCCGTTGTTGGTGATAACATCCCCAATGGATATATTGATTTCCGCAAAGAGATAGAGGATGCATCCGACGTCTTTGAGGATGACGGTATGCAAAAGAAGGATGACCTTATGCTCATCTACTTCTCCTCGGGTACAACCGGCATGCCCAAAATGGTTACCCACGATTTCTTCTTCCCCCTCGGCCACATCGTTACCGCAAAATATTGGCAATGTGTTGAAAACGGCAAGATTCATATGACTCAAACCGACTCGGGCTGGGCAAAATTTGCTTGGGGTAAGATATACGGTCAATGGATAGCAGGTGCGGCTATCGGTGCTTACGATACCGAAAAATTCCAACCCCTGCCTATGCTTCGTGCTATGGAGGCAATCCGCCCCACCACCTTCTGTGCCCCCGCCACAATCTACCGTTATCTCATTAAAGAGGATTTAAGCGGATACGATTTCTCTTATATTAAACACGCCTGCGTTGCGGGTGAACCCCTAAACCCTGAAGTTTTCTATCAAATCAAACAAAAGATGGGCTTGGAACTTCACGAAGGTTTCGGTCAGACCGAGGGTCCCGTTCTTATTGCAAACTATCCCTGGATAGAGATAAAGCCCGGTTCTGCAGGAAAAATCACCCCCAATATGGGTATTAAACTCATTGATGAAAATGGCAACGAATGTGAAGACGGTATTGACGGTTCCATCAGCGTAACCGGTACCGACATTAAACATCCCGTTGGTCTTTTCAAGGGATATCATAAAGATAAAGAAGCCACCGATAAATGTTGGCAAAACGGTATCTACAGCACAGGCGATATGGCTTGGCGTGATGCCGACGGATATATCTGGTTCAGAGGTCGTAACGACGACGTTATTAAATGTTCCGGTTATCGCATTGGACCTTTTGAGGTAGAAAGTGCACTGCTTGAGCATCCCTCCGTTCTTGAATGTGCCGTTACCGCCGCTCCCGACCCTGTAAGAGGTCAGGTTGTTAAGGCAACCATTGTTCTCGCCAAGGGATTCACCCCCTCGGATGAACTCAAAAAGGAACTTCAAAACCATGTTAAAAAGGTTACCGCTCCCTATAAATATCCCCGAATCGTTGAGTTTGTAGAAAAACTTCCCAAAACCATATCGGGTAAGATCAGCCGTAAGGTTATCAGGGACAGCGACCACTAATATATTCAAGTTTTAAGATAGGAAGTCTTATAAAAATGACCGATAAAAGATTAGTTTATGCGGATAATGCCGCCACTACACAACTCTCCTTTGAGGTGCTTACCGAAATGATGCCCTATATGACCGAGCATTACGGAAATCCCTCAAGTTTATATTCCTTCTCTGCCAGTGCCAAGAAAGCCATTGAGGATGCCCGTCAAAAGGTAGCCGATTGTCTTGGTGCAACCCCTAAAGAGATATACTTCACCTCAGGCGGTTCCGAATCGGACAACTGGGCAATTAAAAGTATGGCTAAAAAGGGTGCAAAGAGGGGCAAAAAACATATTATTTCCTCTGTGTTTGAACATCACGCGGTACTTCATTCCTTAGATGCCCTTAAAAAAGAGGGATTCGAGGTTACTCTTCTACCCGTATATGAAAACGGCATTGTAAAGCCGGAAGATTTAGAAAATGCTATCCGTGAAGATACCTGCCTCGTTACCATTATGTTTGCCAATAACGAAATCGGCACCATTCAACCTATTGCCGAACTTGGTGAAATATGCAGAAAACACGGTGTTGTGTTCCATACCGATGCAGTACAGGCGGTGGGCAACGTTCCCATTAACATATCTACCCTGCCTGTAGATATGTTATCTCTTTCGGCACATAAATTCCACGGACCAAAGGGCGTTGGTGCTTTATATATCCGTAAGGGTGTTTATATTGATAATCTCGTTCACGGTGGTGCTCAGGAGAGAAACCGTCGTGCAGGTACCGAAAATACCGCAGGAATTGTAGGTCTTGCCACCGCTTTGGATATTGCGGTTAAAGGAATGGAAGAAAAGAACAAGATGCTTCTTGAAATGAGAAATAAATTCATCGCAGAGGCATCCAAAATTGAGCGTTCCAGAGTCAACGGCGATCTTGAAAACCGTCTCGCAGGTAACGTTAATATGTGTTTCGAGGGTATTGAGGGTGAATCTTTGCTCCTTATGCTCGATATGTACGGAATATGTGCCTCCTCGGGCTCTGCCTGTACCTCGGGTTCATTAGACCCTAGCCACGTGCTTTTATCCATCGGTCTCCCCCACGAAATCGCCCACGGATCATTACGTCTTAGTTTCTCCGACCTTAACAGAATGGAAGATGTGGATTATATTTTAGATAAACTCCCCGCCGTTGTACAGCGTCTTCGTGATATGTCCCCCCTTTGGGATAAGATAGTTTCGGAAAATAAGTAATATAATATATAATGTAAACAAACGTAAAAAAGCAGGTCTTTCGACCTGCTTTTTTTGTTTATCCCTCAACGGGGAATTTTGTGATTTTACCAACCGAATATTGCAAAATGATGAGTGCATCCGTTGCCTCTACTTCACCATCTCCGTCAACATCGGCTTTTGTTGTATTACCAAGAAAAACTTTACCAACAGCGTGTTGAAGAACATCTAACGCATCCGATGCATCAATATACCAATCACCATTTACATCCCCTATAGGATAAGGAATCGGCATAGGATTTGGCTTGCGAATAATAGGCCACCAATCAGGGAAACCTTCTAAAATGGTATTATAGTCAATAAGTTCATTATCACCACCTGCTTCACCGGTGGTAGCAATAATGTTATCGAAATAGATATAGGCATAATATGGTGCTTCAACAACGTCCTCATCTAACCTTTTATCAAGGTCAACAATATTTGTAATTTGTAATTTTATACGGTTGATATTATCTAAACTGCTTTCGGGAAATGCTTCGGGGAAATCACCGAATGCTGAAATAGGCATTTTGAAATGTGTCCAACTTTTTTCGGGGATACATACTTCTTCCATGCCCCAAACAGCGCCCGTAGCATCAGTTTCGTCAGAACAAAGGCCAAATTCCCAGTTGAACACAATTGCAGAATGAGAATAGATATCTAGTTCAATATAGTCATATTTGGTAGCATCAAATGTGCCGGTGGTGGTGACACCGGGATTATAGTTCATATTGTGATAGAGAACAGTTTCAGAAATAGAAGTAAAAAGACAATAGGAGTTTTCCCCCTGTGTAGGCATTGGATGACCTAAGTCATAATTATACCCAACAGACCCCCAAAGGCGACCATAATCTTGTGGGTGAGTACTGCAACCATCATCGGTTTCGCCATCAAAAATCATATAAACGTCTTCAGAAGCACTTACGGGAACAACAAGGGAAAAACATAAAATTAGTGCCAAAGTCATCGCGATAAGTTTTTTCATTCAGAACATCTCCTTTTGATTTATTGTATGGGTTTCCATACTCATTTTACACCTAAAATGCGAATTTGTCAAGTACTGCAACTGTGGCATACAACCACATTCCTTGCCTCTCTCTGACGAGGGAGGCAAGAGTGTGGATGCAACCGACTTCTTTATTTTCATATTATTTCCCTCTTCCTTTTCTTTTTATCCTATTTTATCCTACTTTATACTACTTGTCAATGTTTATTTGCATTTTATCCTATAATATCTTCGAGGTGATAATATATGAAACCCTTGAAGGAAAAAATCAGCATAACCATTGACAATGATATTTTGATTAAAATTAAAGAACAAGCAGAGTACGATGACCGTTCACTTTCACAATATATAAATCTTGTACTAAAACAACACATTAAAAATCTTGAAAACAAAAACTAAAAGCAGGTCTTTCGACCTGCTTTTTTAAATGGAAAATGTAAAATTGATAATTGAAAATTAAGGTGTCGGGCATTTGCCCGACGGATTGAAAAACAAGTGTGGAATATCACATTCGGGCCCCCAAGCCTTTAGGGGGCTGTCAAAATCCTTGATTTTGACTGGGGGATACAACTTCTTACATCTTCACTCTTATATCTTACTTGAATCGTATCCCTCCGAGTTTTGCTTCGCAAAACCCACCTCCCTTTAGGCAAGGGAGGCCGTTTTAAATTTTCAACTTTCCATTTTCAATTTTCAATTCAAACAAACTCCTTTGGATTCATTCCAAAAATTTGCACTATCTCCAACATATCTGAATGGAGAATATCGTGGGTAGTAACAAGATGTCCTTTGTCAGAATCAATATCATATCCAAAATGATTATAGGCGTACCACACAAGATATGAACACTGTACCCGAAAACATTTTGAATCAAGGGGCGGTGCTTTATCTCCAAAATATCCCGCGGTCAAACCGTATGGGATATCGATTAACTTTGTTTTGCAAAATTCCACAATCTCCTCTTGCTTTTCGGAGGTGATATCTTTAAGTCGCAGTTGGGCAAAATTTCCGTAGGTGGTGAAATGATATAAAGAATTGATTTTTGACCTTGTGCCAACAACCTCCGACTCTAAAACGCTGTCATTATCTATTACAAGTCCCGCGTGTCCGTGTCGCCATCCCAAGGTGTGGGTGGAAAGGGATACTAAAATATCCCCCGGCTTAAGATCCACAAAATATATGGATTCATCAACCATTCTTTCCTCTTTGACGAAAATCGAAATCATATCGTTACAGTCAACCTTTGGCGGATTAAAAAAATATTCCTGATAGTCCGATATTCTATCAAATTCGCCATTGTTTTTAAGTTTTTCCACCGCCGAAACTCCAAGACCCGTTTGCTCAAAGATGGTTTTATAATCGGTCTCCTCGGTGATATTTACCCTTTTGTAATCGGGGATAAAATATCCATCCTTATGGGCGTAAACATCCTGCAGATAATACACCACTCCCGCAAGAATAAGGGTTACGGCAAGGGTGATACATATAAATTTTTTTAGTTTTTGTTTATCGGTTTTTATCATCGGCAACGCTTAAAGGGAATACTTATCCATAACATTTCCCTCTAAATCCTTCCACAAAAATTCGCCATTTTCAATTATCATATATCCGTGGTGGCTTCCCTCTTTAGGGATAGAAACCGACCCCGTGTTCATATATATATAACGCTCATTTTCAACGCATTTAGGCACGTGGGTGTGTCCGCAAAGGAGGATATCCCCATCACTCAAAGGAGGCAAATTTTCGGGATTATATTTATGTCCGTGGGTGGCATAAATTATTTTATCCTCAACCGAAATAATTCCATAATCCGCAAGGATGGGGAAGTGGAGAACCATCTGGTCAACCTCGGTATCGCA
>JAZQJN010000118.1:0-3829 GCA_045541655.1 Acutalibacteraceae bacterium | reverse complement strand
CTGCAAGAATGATACCTACGATCCATCCCCATTAGGTGTAATCGACACCAACTGCGGTACATGCTGATTCAGCGATGGAGTTGGATTGTACCATAGAGCCCATAAAGCCAAGAGCAAGGATAATAGCAACTGCAAAGAAACCGGCAAGGATTTTACCAAAGGTGCCTTTGTATGCTTTTCTTATGTAATATACAGGACCGCCGAGAACTTCGCCGTTTTCACCAACAACTTTGGTATCTTGAGCGAGAACTGCTTCGGCGTAGATGGTTGCCATACCGAGGAATGCGATGATCCACATCCAGAAGATAGCACCGGGACCACCAACGAGGATAGCACCTGATGCACCAACGATGTTACCGGTACCAACCTGAGCTGCAATAGCGGTTGCGAGGGCTTGGAAAGAGGAAAGTCCGCTTTCTTGTTTGCCGCCGAACAATTTAATGCCGCCAAAAACACTCTTCATACCTTTACCAAAGAAACGAACCTGAACGAATTTGGTTCTGATGGTAAAGTAAAGACCTGCACCTACAAGAAGAACTATAAGAATATAGTCAGATAAGTAGGCATTTGCTTTCTGCACAATGGGCAGAATAAAGTTTGTGATTGCTTCCATTTTTTATTTCTCCTTAAAAATATAATACAAAACAAAAGAGAGATTGCAGACACAATCTCTCTAAAAAACAGAATTATCCCTTAAAAGAAAGGGGAATAAACTTTGTCCTTTTGCCTGAGAGATTAGCTTTTTGCTTTGCACCTTCGGCACCGAATTTAATCGGTTTCTCCAAAGTCCTATCAATTTACAGTCCTCAACCTTTAAAAGGTCGCCTGAGAGTGTTACTCCTTCGGCAGATTTTTAATCTTTTCCTGCAAACGTCATTTAGGATTTATTAAATTACTTTAGCATAATATCACACCAAACTACATTTTGCAACACTTTTCTTTAATTATTTTTAAGAATTTTTTAAACAAAAAAGACACTTAATTCTGAAGTGTCTTTTTCATACTATATTATATTATTTTCTACACCAAATTATGAGAACAGAAATGTCTGCGGGAGTAACTCCCGATATTCTTGATGCTTGTCCCACGGTTTTAGGTTTAATCTTTTGAAGTTTTTCTGCTGCTTCAAGTCGGAGTCCTACCACCTTACTGTAATCGGCATTTTCGGGAAGTGGCATTTGTTCAAGACGTTTTTGTTCGTCTATCTGGGATTGTTGTCGGGCAATATATCCCGCATATTTTATCTCAACCTCCGCCTGTTCAAGCACCTTTTCCGAAAGTACAGGGCGGGTTTTATCCACAGGAGTCAGCATTTCATAGGTTATAGTGGGTCTACGTAAGAGATCACACAGTTTTGCACCCGTTTTTAGGGGTGTACTTCCTGCATCTTCGAGAATTTTATTAAGTTCATCACTTGGAGGCAGTGTGGTGGTTTCGGCACGAATAATTTCCTGCTCTTTAAGGGCTAAAATATCCTTTAATCGATTAAATCTTTCCTCACTAACAAGTCCCAATTCATATCCGATATGCATAAGTCGTTCTTCGGCATTATCCTGACGCAGAACGAGGCGATATTCAGAACGGGAGGTCATCATTCGATAAGGATCGGAGCATCCTTTGGTTACGAGGTCATCAATAAGGGTACCGATATAAGAACCCGAACGGTGAAGAATAAATTCATCCTTACCCTGCACCTTGAATGCGGCGTTTACACCTGCCACAAAGCCCTGAACCGCCGCCTCTTCGTATCCCGAAGATCCGTTAAACTGTCCTGCACCGTAGAGTCCCGAAAACTCCTTGAATTCCATAGTAGGAAGCAGTGCGGTGGGGTCAACGCAGTCATACTCGATAGCGTAGGCGGGACGCATTATTTCAACCTTTTCAAGTCCTTCAATAGAACGATATATACGCATCTGCACATCTTCGGGGAGGGATGATGAAAGTCCTTGGAGATACATTTCCTCGGTATTAAGTCCACAGGGCTCAATAAATGCCTGATGGCGTTTTTTGTCGGCGAAGCGGACAATTTTATCCTCAATGCTTGGGCAATATCGAGGGCCTGTTCCCTCTATTTTATGGGAATATAGAGGGGAACGGTGTAGATTATCTAAAATTACCTGTTTGGTATTCTCGTTTGTATAGGTTATGTAGCAAGGAACCTTGTTCTCCCCTGGCTCGGTGGTATCAAAGGAGAAAGGAACGATTTTTTCATCCCCATCCTGACGCTCAAGTTTTGAAAAATCAATGGAGGAACGCCTTACACGGGCAGGGGTTCCTGTCTTAAATCGACGGAGTGGTAATCCCAACTCCTTTAGACAATCTGCCAATTCGGTGGCGGGGAACATTCCGTCGGGACCGCTTTCGTAATCAACATCACCCACATAAACTCTACCGCGAAGAAAGGTGCCTGTGGCGAGAATTACGGTTTTGGTATAGTAGGTAGCACCAAGTTTGGTGGTGATTTTCCATCCGTCTTCATACCCGAATTTTTGGTCTTCTATTGTATTGGGGATATCATTTGTGGTGGGCATTTTTGATGGTTCTGCCGATACTATTTCTGCCTGTTTGATATAGAGATTGGGCAGTGTTTCGAGATAATGTTTCATCCATCCGCTATATTCACGGCGGTCGATTTGGGCACGTAATGAATGTACCGCGGGACCTTTACCCCTATTTAACATTCTGCTTTGAAGCATATTTTTATCGGCAGCAATACCCATTACACCGCCCAGGGCATCAAGTTCCTTTACAAGATGTCCTTTGGCAGTGCCACCTATCGATGGGTTGCAAGGAAGATTTCCCACCCAGTCGAGCGATACTGTAAATATTGCTGTGGATGCACCAAGTTTTGCGGCAGCTGCGGCGGCTTCTATTCCTGCGTGACCTGCACCGATAACCGCTACGTCAAAACTTCCTGCATAAAAATCGTGTTGATTCATTTATAACGTTCCTTTTTACCGATTAAGGTTATAGTTTGAAAATCTCGACACGCACTAAACGTGTCGAGATTTTACATTTAATATTAAGACTAAAATTGCATTTTTTCTTCGATAAATGCTTTGAGTTCATCAATAGGCATTCTGATTTGTTCCATACTATCGCGGAAACGAACGGTAACGGAATTGTCTGCTTCACTTTCAAAGTCATAGGTAATGCAGAAGGGAGTACCGATTTCATCCTGACGGCGATAACGTTTACCGATAGAACCGGATTCATCATATTCTACGTTGAAGTATTTTGAAAGCATGGTATAAACTTCGGTGGCTTTATCACCCAACTTTTTGGAAAGGGGAAGTACCGCTGCCTTAACGGGAGCAAGGGCGGGATGGAAATGCATTACCACACGGGTATCATTTTCGCCAACCTCTTCTTCATCATATGCTTCGCAGAAGAAGGCAAGAAGCACACGGTCTGCACCGAGGGAGGGTTCAACAACGTAGGGTACGTATCTTTCGTTGGCTTCTTGGTCGAAATAGGTAATCTCTTTACCGATTTCTTTGGAATGGCATTTAAGGTCGTAGTCGGTACGGTCGGCAATACCCCAAAGTTCACCCCAACCGAAGGGGAACAAGAATTCGATATCGGTGGTAGCATTGGAATAGTGGGAAAGCTCCTCTTGTTCGTGGTCGCGAAGTTTGAGGTGTTCTGAATTGATACCAAGAGAAAGCAACCAATTATGGCAATAATCTTTCCAATATGCAAACCATTCAAGGTCGGTTCCGGGTTTGCAGAAAAATTCAAGTTCCATTTGTTCGAACTCACGGGTACGGAAGATAAAGTTACCGGGAGTAATTTCGTTACGGAAGGATTTACCGATCTGACCTACACC
>JAZQJN010000117.1:0-4583 GCA_045541655.1 Acutalibacteraceae bacterium | reverse complement strand
GGAATTATGTTTATAATCGGTATTGTTTTATCGGTTATAGTAACCTATGTGGTGGCATATATTCAAGGGAACAATCAATTGGTTGTAGAATTTACAAGTGGATTTGACCAATATAGGAAATTCACCATTAGAATAGTAGCTGGATTATTAATGGCTTTGGCCTTCGGTGCAGTTGGTTTTATAGATGACTATATCAAGGTTGTTAAAAAACGCAATTTAGGACTTACCGCCCGTCAAAAAACCCTTCTGCAACTTCTTATTGCAGCGGCATTTCTTGCTACGCTGTCCCTAACAGGGGATACAACTACCCACATTCCTTTTGTAGATGTAGCGATCGATGTATCAAAGGGATGGGGACTTATCTATTGGCCGATAGCCCTTATGTTCATTTATGGATTTGTAAACTCGGTGAATCTAACCGATGGAATAGATGGGCTTTGTGGTTCTGTAACCATGATAGTATCGATATTCTTTATGATGATTTCGGGAATCCTTGGAATGAGCGGAATGAACGTGTTGTGTTCCGCAGTAGCAGGTGGATGCGGTGGATTTCTTGTTTGGAATTTAAAACCCGCCCGAGTATTTATGGGTGATACAGGTTCACTATTCTTGGGGGGCATTGCAGTAGCCATGGCGTTCGCATCGGGATATCCCATTATGCTTATGCTTGCGGGACTTTTGTATTTTATCGAAGCACTATCGGTAATGATTCAGGTTGCTTATTACAAAAAAACAAAAAAACGACTATTCAAAATGGCACCTATTCACCATCATTTTGAAATGAGCGGATGGAGCGAAAATAAAATAGTGCTGATTTTTTCCTTAGCAACGGTTGTTTTTTGCGGGATAGGAATAATCCCCTTTATATTAGGATAATATATCTTAAAAAATATGTGAGGTGAAGAGGTTGAAATCTGCAGAAGATAAAAAACTAAAAGGTTTAATCGGAGAGGAACTTGATAAACCTGTCCTCGTTGCAAGAGGTAAAGTGGATGTCGTATTTTTTGCAATGGTACTTCTATTGATGACCGCAGGACTTATAATGCTTTTTTCTGCAAGTTACGCCTTTGCCTATTATTATGAAGGAAGTAGTTATGCCTTCATCTCAAAACAATTAAAGTTTGCAGTTGTCGGTCTTGTGGCAATGTTTTTAATATCCTTTATTGATTATCGTTGGCTGGCAAAATTTCATTTGCCTTGGATATTATATGGTTCATCGGTAGCCATGTTGGGATTGGTATTGTGTCTTCCTGTGCTTGACCCAAGTTTACCTTTCAAACGATGGTTGCCTTTAGGATTTACTCAGTTCCAGCCCAGTGAAATTGCAAAATTTTCAATAATAGTTTTATTCGCCTATTTAATATCCAAATACTATAAAAAAATGGAAAAGTTTACTTTTGGGGTATTAACTTTAGGTGCGTTGTTAGGACTTGTATGTGTGTTGGTAGTTGTTGAACCACACCTCTCTGCAACAGTTCTTATCTTCCTCATTGGGGCACTTATGATTATTGTAGGTGGAGTAAAATTAAAATACGTTATATTCGGAGTTTCCGGTGGTTTGGGTGCAGCCGCACTTGTAGTTTTGACCGGTATCGTACCATATGCCACCAAACGACTTGAATATTGGATAAATCCTTGGGCAGATGCACAGGGGTCAGGATACCAAACCATTCAGTCTCTTCTTGCAATTGGTTCAGGTGGACTTTTTGGTAGAGGGCTTGGACAATCAAGACAAAAATACCTTTGGGTGCCCGAACCCCACAACGATTTTATATTTTCCATAATTTGTGAGGAATTAGGATTTATAGGCGGTGCATGTGTAATTCTTGTATTTGCATTGTTGGTATGGAGGGGCGTTACTATTGCAATGAAAGCCCCCGACCGTTTCGGTGCTATGTTAACAATAGGAATTGTTTTCCAAGTAGGCCTTCAAGCCGCATTTAATATACTGGTTGTTACTAATATGATACCAAATACCGGTATAAGTTTACCCTTCTTTAGTTATGGCGGTACATCCCTTATAATGCTGCTTGCACAAATGGGGGTTGTGCTATCGGTATCACGAAGCAGTGCAATAGATAAACGATAATAGGTGATAATATGAATATTGTCTTCGCTTGTGGCGGTACGGGTGGACATATTAATCCCGCAATAGCCGTAGCAGGATATATTAAACAGAAACATCCCGATGCAAAAATCTCATTTATCGGAAATAAAAACGGAATGGAAGAAACCTTAGTACCAAAGGCGGGATATGATTTTTATCCTATTCACGTAGCGGGGTTTCAACGAAAAATCAACGTTAAAAATATAGGTAGAAATATTAGTGCAGCCGTTAAGGCGGTAACCTCTGGTTTTGAAGCATCAAAAATACTTAAAACCCTTAATCCCGATATTGTTATCGGTATGGGTGGATACGTTAGCGGTCCCGTTCTTCGAAAAGCACATCAAATGGGATTCAAAACCGCAACCCACGAACAAAATGCATTCCCCGGAGTAACCACTAAACTTCTTGTTAAATACGTGGATCTTGTAATGCTTGCAATGCCTGAGGCAGAAAAACATCTTCCAAAACGAGAATATATAATAACAGGAAACCCCGTCAGAACACAGGTTCTTTCGGCAGACAGAGAAACGGCAAGAAAAAAACTCGGAATGGATAATCGCCCCATGGTGTTATCTTTTGGCGGTAGTTTAGGTGCAAGATGCATAAACGATGCAGTTTCACACTTGATAAAAGCCCATTGTGATAAAGGTGAATATTATCATTATCACGGTGCAGGTAAAAGCGATTACACTTGGATTAAAAATAAATTCTCAGAACTTTCTGTGGATGTGGATAATTATTCTCATCTTCGTGTTAGCGAATACATAGATGATATGGATTTGTGTATGGCAGCGGCAGATTTGGTAATCTCCCGTGCAGGTGCTATTACCTTGAGCGAGATAGAGGCAAGGGGAGTAGCATCTATACTTATTCCTTCTCCCTATGTAGCTGAAAATCATCAATTCCACAATGCTATGACCTTGAAAAACAAGGACGCGGCAATTATTATTGAGGAAAAAGATTTAAGTGGAGATAAACTTATAGAAGCAGTAAATCAGGTGCTTGCAAGCCCCGAAAGGGCGGCTGAAATGGGAATGAACGCTCGAAAAGGTGCTCTCGTTGATGCCAATGAGCGTATATACACCGCGGTAATGTCTTTACTAAATAAATAATTTAAGAACTAATATAACCCTTTCGCATAGAATGAATATCAGCAAAGGATATTCGACCTTGTGTGAAAGGGTGTTTTATATGGAATGTATTAAAATTCGTGGTGGAAATTCTCTTGAAGGTGAGTTAAATATTCAAGGGGCAAAAAATAGTGCGTTACCCATTCTTGCGGCAACACTTGTTTGTGATGGTGAAAGTGAGATACATAATTGTCCAAATATCACCGATGTAGATGCGGCAATAAATATCCTCAAACAACTTGGATGCAAGGTTGAAAAGATAGAGAATATAATACTGGTTTGTACAGATAACGCTAATTGCAAAGAAATCCCCGACAGTCTAATGCGTGAGATGCGTTCGTCTATTGTATTCTTAGGAGCAATAATATCTCGGTGTGGAAGTGCAGTATTATCCTTCCCGGGAGGATGTGAACTGGGTCCTCGTCCTATCGATATTCACCTGTCATCCCTTAGGAAATTAGGGGTTAAAATTGAAGAGTCGGGTGGTAAACTTCTTTGTTTCACCGATGAGGGACTAAAGGGATGCGAAATAGACCTTCCTATTCCCAGCGTAGGTGCTACTGAAAACATTATCCTTGCATCGGTTAAAGCGAAGGGGAAGACCATCATCAGGAATGCGGCAAGAGAACCGGAAATTGTAGATTTAGCCACATTCTTAAACGCTGCAGGTGCAATGATATATGGTGCAGGGGAAAGTACTATAATAATAGAGGGTGTAAAGAAACTAAAATCCCCCGTTCATAGAGTTATTCCCGATAGAATTGTAACCGCAACCTATATGTGTTGCACTGCGGTAACAAAAGGGAATGTATTCCTTAAAGATATAATGCCTGAACACTTGAATTCCCTTATCCCTTTGTTTTTGGAAACGGGATGCGATATAAATATTAAAAATAATAACCTGCACATAAAAGCACCGAGGGAAATTAAACCAATAAAACTTACCCGAACGGGCTTTTATCCGGGATTTCCTACCGATGCAGGGCCTCCCATAATTGCTATGACATGCTTTGCAAAAGGAACGAGCATATTTGTAGAAACAATCTTCGAAAATCGATATAAATATGCGGGAGAACTTGCTCGTATGGGTGCAAATATTCAGGTGGAGGGTAGAGTTGCGGTAGTAGAAGGAAACTCAGATTTAAGCGGTGCGAAGGTGGAAGCGGGAGATTTAAGAGGCGGTGCCGCATTAGTGGTGGCAGGTCTTGGATGCAGGGGGGAAACAACAGTTTCAGGGGTTAATCACATAAACCGAGGATATGATGATATCGTTAATAGTTTAAAGTCGATAAATGGAGATATTTCATTGGTTCATAATTAGTGCAACACTTGACAATATCAGGTTG
>JAZQJN010000116.1:0-4647 GCA_045541655.1 Acutalibacteraceae bacterium | reverse complement strand
TGTGCAAACCACCCGTTCAACGGGTGGTTATGATTTAAAGTGATTTTTTCCTAAACTTTGATTTCCAATATCCTCCAAATGCAATTATCTCAGCAAGAAGACACATCGGCAACGCAACAAAAGCATCAACAGTAGAGTGTTGTTTAATAAATGCCGTTGAAAGACAAACCAAAACGCACAAAACGACAACTCCTATTCTGGTCCAAACAGAAGATTTTTTCTCTTTTAACCAAGTTGACGCAATTCCTATAGAATATGCAACGTGAAGCGAAGGACAAACATTAGTGTTAGTATCGGCGGAATACAACAATCCAACAATTTGTGTAAAAATATTTTCTCTACCTAAAGTTGACAAATCAGGACGTAAATCTTGCCTATTAGGAAAGATAATATATATTGCCATTGCTACCACCTGGGTAACAATAATAAACTTCATCAATCCCTTGAAATTTTTGGTGTTATAAAGTGCAAAATATACAAGAGACCAAACAATAAGCAAATACCACAAAACATAAGGAATAACGAAAACTTCACAAAATGGAATAATATCATCCAAAAAGCAATGCACAACATAGCATTTGTCGGTGGGGATAAGGCGCTCAGTAAGGAAATACATAGCAAAATAACCTATCCAACCAATTAGATATAAGAAATGCGAGTATTCAGGAGATCCCAACTTAGATAACCGAAAATCTTTATAATTCACAACAGGTTTTCTCATTAGCTCTAATCCTCCCTATTTTTAGGATAGTTCTTCTTTTTAATATTTCTATATGGCACCACGGTATGAACAGGCAAATTCACCGCAATATCGGTTATACTATCCATAAGATACTTGCAAATACGTTCTCTTTCCGCGTCAGCATCATTTTCGATGTTATACATTGTATAATCCCCAATATACACCTTTTTGAGTTTTGGTGCAATATAAATAGGAACAAAAGCTACCTCATTTTTTGTCTTTTTATAATAAACTCTTGCCACATCGGAAAAATTACGTTGAAAATCATATATAATATCATTGTATTTAACGTCATGCTCGGGGAAAATGATAATTTTAGCCCCTTTACTCATATATTTAACCGTTTGCTTAAAGGTGGACATAACACGATTATCGTGATAAACCCCAATTGTGCGGGCGTTATTAAAAATACATACCGACAAGGGTGCGATTATATATGACAACGTTTTAAAAAATGGATGGGTATATTTTGGCTTTTGCGACCAAAAATCCTGAAATGCATATTTAGGCACATCTTTAAGATGCATCATATCGCCAATGCACCAGGTATAAAAATCATCAGGGAAATATAATTCGCTAACAATCGGACCGTGAATTTGAGAATGATTTCCCACAAGAATGCAGGGTGAAGCGGGGAGTTTTTCAAGGCCAATAACCTCATATTTTTTGTAAAAACACCTTATAGTAAGTTTTATTATTTTAAAGAGTAGTGATGTTTTTTTCTTATTCATAGTAAAGTATCCTAACAATAATAATGCCTCCCACAATAAAAATTGCAGGAGGGAAAAGTCAGCAAATGTTAGATGCGTTCGGAGCCCATCATAATATCAGAAATGATCTCCAAAACCTTATCGTAACAACCGCCACAACCGGTAGAACAATGTGTAACCTTTTGAACCTCTTCAAAACTTGTAAGAACACTGTCAAATTTGGTTTGTGCTTTAAGAACATCAGCAATATCAAAAAGACTTACCTTTTTGCAATTGCATACCATATAATTTTCTTTCATTTTGCAACTCTCCTTGTGTATATGATTTTTTATACATTATATCAAACAATATATCATTTTGCAACATAGTTTTACTTAACTTTTGCGGTGTTTTCTTGATTACGATAAACCACAAACTTACAGAATAAGAACTCTGTAATCAAATTGGAAAGCATAGTCACAGCAAGGATTATATACTCATTAACCCCTGCGTTATCGGCTAAATTCCCCAAATATGTAGATAACGGGGTAAAAACTAAATAATACCCAAACACCTTTGTCATAGCAACGGGGATATTAGCCGCCGATTTAAAGGTAAACTTTCTGTTAAGGGTGAAATTCCACAAAACCGAAAGGATTAACGATATAAGATATGCAGGCCAATACTTCATTTTTACCAATTCGTTTAAAAGTGTAAAACTCCCCACCTGTATAACCCCTGCAGATGCAGAGAAAAATACGAATTTCGATATTTGAATTAACTGTTGATTGTTTTTCATTACAAGACCTCCGTTCCAGGTATTTTATCATAAATCCCCTTATTTTTCAAGAATTAATTCTTTACATAAATATTTCTTAGTGCTATAATTATATAACAAAGGAGGCAGATATTATGAACGAAACTAGATTTTATATTTGCAAACATTGCGGTAACATTATCGGTAAAATCAAAGATGCCGGTGTCCCTATGATGTGCTGTGGCGAGGTTATGCCATCTCTTATCCCCAACACCGTTGAAGCAAGTGTTGAAAAACATCTTCCTGTTGTTTCGGTTGACGGTAACATAATTTCGGTTGAGGTTGGCTCGGTTACTCACCCCTCCACCGAGGAACATTATATTGAATGGATCTTTGTTCAAACCGAAAAAGGTGGCCAAAGAAAGGCATTTAAACCCGGTGATACCCCCGCCGCAAAATTTGCATTTGTGGATGATAAACCCCTCGCCGTTTATGCCTATTGCAACCTTCACGGACTCTGGAAAACCGAACTTTAATATGTAATTTTATCCGCGGATTTCACCTTGATTTCCGCGGATTTTTTTGCCATAATTTTACGGAACATTTGTTCTTTTACACCTTGACAGAACATATGTTCGGTGTTATAATATGCATATCGAATTTAAATATCAAGGTGGTGATTTTATGAATAGCAGGTATTATTTATGCATTGACTTAAAATCGTTTTTTGCCTCGGTGGAATGTGTTGAACGAGGTCTTGACCCTATGGAGGTAAATCTAATCGTTGCCGACCCCGAACGAAGTGAAAAAACCATTTGTTTGGCTATAACTCCTGCTATGAAAGCGTTAGGGGTTAAGAATCGTTGTCGGGTTTTTGAGATCCCAAAAAACATTAAGTATATCACCGCACCACCGAGAATGCAAAAATACATTGATTATTCTGCCGAAATTTACGGAGTTTATCTAAAATATATCGCCCCCGAAGATATGCATATTTATTCAATTGACGAAGTGTTTTTAGATATTACAAACTACTTAAAAATCAACCAATGCACCCCAAAAGAATTGGCTGTTAAAATTATGCAGGACGTTTTTGAAACCACCGGAATAAGAGCCACATGCGGCATTGGAACCAATCTATATCTCGCAAAAATCGCCCTTGATATTACCGCCAAACACTCCCCCGATTTTATTGGGGAATTAGATGAGGAAACATACTGCAAAAAACTATGGGATCATACCCCTTTAACTGATTTTTGGCGGATAGGCATAGGCACCGCCAACCGTCTTTCGAAATACGGAATTACCACCATGGGGCAAATCGCGAGAGCGGATGAAAACCTCCTTTACAGAGAATTTGGTATAGATGCAGAACTACTTATCGACCACGCTTACGGTGTTGAGCCCACCACCATTGCAGATATAAAATCCTACAAGCCAAAAAATCACGGAATATCATCAGGTCAGGTGTTGATGCGGGATTATAGTTTTCGCGAAGCAAAAATCGTATTCAAAGAAATGCTTGACAATATGTGTCTTGAACTTATAAATCAAAATTTTGTTACCAACTCTATCACCTTTTATATCATCTATTCCAACGGAGTGGATATCTGCCCCACCCGCGGGAACGTAAACCTTGGCGGATATACACAAAGCGAAGGAATAATTATATCCTGTGCCACAAGGGTTTTTGACGATAAAGTCCCCTTTAATGCTCCAATAAGAAAGATAAATATATCCTTTAACAACCTAAAAACGAACAAGGATATCCCCTACCAGACAAATCTTTTTCAAGGGGAGCATAAAGCGGAGGAATTGATTCGTGAAAAAGCGAAACAACAAGCGGTGGCGGGAATAAAAACCCGTTTTGGCAAAAACGCTATTCTGAAAGCCCTTGATTTTCAGACTGGTGCCACCGCAAGAGAACGAAACAGACAAATAGGAGGTCATAAAAGTGGGGCGTAAACCGATACACAAAATGCCGATTAGCGAAAGGGCGAAACAATTTATGCCCTTCTCCCCTCTCAAAGGTTTAGAGGATGCAATCGCAAAAAAGGAAATGGAAGCACTAAAACGCCCTCGGGCTATACTTTCCGCCGATGCCGAAGAACTGCTTAACCGCAAAATGCAAGAAATATATACAGGAGATGAAATAACCCTCGTTTATTACGAAAAGGGTGTATATGTAACCACCTGCGGTCAGGTGGAAGAGATAAACACAAACAACCGATATTTCAAAATCAAAGACAAAATCATTATGTTTTATGATGTGTTTGATATTGTTAAAAGTTAATGTTTCGGGGATCGTAGGGTGGGGGCTTGCTCCCGCCGTTAGTTTACAGGAAAATTCGTTTTGTGCTGTCTCCCATAAAAAGAGCGATCATTTTTTATCAAAAATCGGCAATTACGGGCTTGAAATTGTAAACTTTTTGTAAATTTTTATTTTATAAAAAATTAAA
>JAZQJN010000115.1:0-1918 GCA_045541655.1 Acutalibacteraceae bacterium | reverse complement strand
CCGGTCGCAACAACGGAAGAAGTATCGTTAACTGCCGTTCCCGCCCAAATACCGAATGCCTGATCGGTCATTCCCATCGCTTGTCCCATAATGGGAAACAATACGATCATTGCCATATCGAACAGAAAAGTAGCAGACATTGCATAAGCCACGTCGTTGTCATCTGCATCGATAGTCGGGGCAATGGCAGCAATAGCAGAGCCACCGCAGATACCCGTACCGGCAGAGATAAGATTAGAGAGTTTCCAGTTAAGTCCCAACGCCTTACCGATAAAATATCCGCCGCCAAAGCAGGTCAGCAAAGTAAATATCATAACGGTTAGGGACATTTTACCTACGTTGAGGATAGTCGTAATATTGAGGGACAAGCCGAGCAAAATAATGGCAAACTTCAAGATCTTCTTGGATGTAAATTTGAGTCCAGATGTAAACACCTTGGTATTCCTCAAAAAGTAATTGAGGATCATACCGATAAACATAGCAATCACGGCAGAGCCGATTAGGTGGATAGGCAACAGACTTTCAAGCCAGCAGGCAAGAATCGCCACACCTACAGATAATATGATTCCGGGAAACACTTTCAACACTTTCATAATCAATCTCCTACTTTCGCTTATACCCCTTGATTATAATACAGTTTTATGATAAAATCAAATTATCATTTATTATCGACTGATAATATCAGTTAATCGGAGATTGTTATGTTAGATTACAGAGTGCTTACCTTTCTTGCCCTCTATGATGAAATGAATTATCGCAGAACGGCAGAAAAGCTGAACATGACACAGCCGGGTGTCACGCAGCATATTCAGTATTTAGAGAAATATTACGGTGTAAAGTTATTTGAGTATGATGGACGGACACTGTCAAAAACAAAGAACGCTGAACGGCTAAAGCGTTATTTTGACAGTATCAAGGCAGAGGAAGCGGATATTCGTGAAAAGTTCATTCCAACCAATACCGTTCACATGACCGTTGGTGCAACCAAAACCATCGGTGAATTTGTGATCGTGCCGGAGATCCGTTCCTTTTTGCAAGAGCCAAGCCACACGCTCGATTTGATTGTAGATAATACTGAAGTGCTTTTACATATGCTTGAAAAAGCAGAGATCGACTTCGCCGTTATTGAGGGTGTGTTTGACAAATCCAAATACGGCTACCACCTTTACAAAAAGGAAGCGTTTGTTGGGGTCTGTGCAAAGAGCCACCCTTTTGCCAATAAGACCGTAACCCTTGAAGATATTTTTGCGGAGGATATTGTGGTCAGAGAGCCGTTTTCGGGGACGAGAACATTACTGCATAACGCTATAACCGACCGAGGATTTACTCTTGCGAATTTCAAGCGATGTATCTCTGTCAGCAATTTTTCCGTGATCTGTGATCTTGTGGCAACCAACGGTGCCATTACCTTTGCTTATGAACCTATCTCTCGTTGCCGAGATGATCTTGCTACCTTTACTGTTGCCGATATGCAAATCAGCGGTGAGTTTAACTTTGTGTACTGCAATGAGCGGGTTGCAAGAGAAAAAACAGCCGTGCTATTTCCTTGATAGAATCTTTCCTTCAAGGCACAAACATTTAACAAATAGAAAAACGAAAAAAGGAGTAGATTCTGCGAAGTTAATCGCAAAATCTGCCCCTAAAAACCTATAATTTTAGTTCAAGTCCCCCCACACATCTTTTTTTATGTGGTGGCATCCAAAATTTTTACTTGTTTCTCAAGATATCAAAAAAACCAAGAACCGTTGCGGCTCTTGGGTTTTTGGTCTAGCATCTATTTCGGCCAGACAATATGGTTGCGGGTATTGATTCGAACCTGCTCGGGTTGTGGTACCCAAAATTGCTTTTGTTCCGCTTGATGCGTCACGCAATTTTGACCACTGCCCCTTTGATATCTCGCTGTTTCCGTCCCCGACGG
>JAZQJN010000114.1:0-2182 GCA_045541655.1 Acutalibacteraceae bacterium | reverse complement strand
CACAACTATACCTCCGTTGCCTTAGCAGCGGCTTCTTTAAGTTCCATATCTCTGAGTACGGTTTTTACTCGAGCGATATCCTTCTTAACTGCCTTGATCTGCATAGGATTGTCAAGTTGATTGATGGCAAGTTGGAACCGCAGATTGAAAAGTTCTTCTTTCAAATCTACCAGTTTGCTCTGCAATTCTTCTGCCGATTTTTGTCTGATATCATTTGCTTTCATTACTGCTGTTCACCGCCATTCTCCTCTTTTTTAACAAACTTACATTTGATAGGAAGTTTGTTGGCTGCGAGTCTCATAGCTTCTCTGGCTTGGGACTCTTCAATTCCGCCGATTTCGAACATAACTCTGCCGGGTTTAACAACGGCTACCCAATATTCGGGAGAACCTTTACCGGAACCCATGCGGGTTTCAGCGGGTTTCTCGGTGATGGGCTTATCGGGGAAGATTTTAATCCAAACCTGACCGGCACGTTTAGTGTAACGGGTCATTGCAATACGGGCTGCCTCGATTTGATTGGAGGTAATCCATGCAGGTTCGGTTGCTTGTAAGCCAAAATCGCCGTAATCAACACAGTTGCCTCTCATGGCTTTACCTTTAAGACGGCCACGGTGTACTCTACGGTATTTAACGCGTTTAGGCATTAACATTAGCGGTTGCCTCCTTCCTTGGCAGCACGACGAGGTCTACGTTCCTCTTTAACTTCGGACTGCTTACGATTGTCGTGAAGAACTTCACCGGTATATACCCAAACTTTTACGCCGATACGACCATAGGTGGTTTTTGCTTCTGCAAAACCGTAGTCGATGTCTGCACGAAGAGTTTGAAGGGGAATGGTACCTTCATGGTATTCTTCACTACGAGCAATTTCGGCACCGCCGATACGGCCGGATACCTGAGTTTTGATACCCTTTGCACCGAGTTTCATAGCTCTGCCGATGGAGAGTTTCATTGCTCGACGGAAAGAGGCTCTCTTTTCAAGTTGTGAAGCAATGCTTTCAGCAACCAATTGAGCGTTAAGATCGGGGTTTTTAACCTCTACTACGCTGATAAGAACGGGTTTGCCGATAAGTGCTTCGCACTTTTTCTTAAGGTTTTCGATTTCTGCACCGCCACGGCCAACTACCATACCGGGCTTTGCACAGTGAATGAACACACGGATGCGGGATGCATCACGTTCAATCTCGATTTTGGGAACACCAGCGGGTGCAAGAAGCTCAAGAAGATAATTACGGAGCTTATAGTCCTCTACGAGGGTATCGCCAAAAACGTTGTCTTTAGCAAACCAGCGGGAATCCCAGTTTTTGATAACGCCGACTCTAAGGCCGTGCGGATTTACTTTTTGTCCCATAACTATTACCTCCTTCTATTATTCTGCTTCTTTTACAACCAAAGTGATGTGGCTGGTACGTTTGAGGATACGCATGCCTCTGCCCTGTGCTCTGGGACGGAAACGTTTAAGTGTAGGTCCGGGACATACAAAACATTCCGAAACATAAAGGCGGGATGCATCCATATTGAAGTTGTTTTCGGCGTTAGCCATTGCCGACTTGAGTAATTTCTCAAGGGGTTCGCACGCGGCTTTAGGTGTATGGCGGAGAATCGCCATGGCCTTGTTCGCGGGCTGATTGCGGATAAGGTCAAGTACAATTTGAACTTTGCGAGGTGCAATTCTAAGGTACTTGGCTGTTGCCCTAGCTTCCATAGTCATAAATCTCCTTTCGCCTATTTACCTGAGTTAGATGTTTTTGAACCGGCGTGGCCCTTAAAGGTTCTGGTGGGGGCAAATTCGCCGAGTTTGTGTCCGATCATATCTTCGGTTACATATACGGGAACGTGTTTTCTACCGTCATGGACTGCAAAGGTGTGACCGACAAAATCAGGATATATTGTGGATGCGCGACTCCAGGTTTTAAGAATTCTCTTTTCGCCGGAGGCGTTCATTTCCTGAACTCTTTTGAGAAGAACAGGTTGAACGAAAGGCGCTTTTTTAGTACTTCTACTCATTTAATTTTATCTCCTTTCGTCCTACTTGCTGTTGCGACGTTTGACAATAAGTTTGTCAGAACGATTATGATGCTTACGGGTCTTGTAACCAAGGGTGGGTTTACCCCAGGGAGTAACAGGACCGGAACGACCGATGGGGGATTTACCTTCACCACCAAGTCGGAGGCCAAGCG
>JAZQJN010000113.1:0-2705 GCA_045541655.1 Acutalibacteraceae bacterium | reverse complement strand
TCCGACTTGTGATTTTTTCTATCTTTTGATTGCAGGAGTTTATCTCTTCCATCATTTTATCCCTACTCAACGACGTCATATATGGGTGGGTATTGGAATGGTTTTGTATCTCGTGACCTGCATCGGATAGTGCTTTGACCTCGTTGGGATATTTATCTACCCACTCTCCCACAACGAAAAATGTCGCTTTTACATTATATTTTGCAAGGATATCGATTAGGGTTTTTGTATCCTCTGCACCCCAGGCGGCATCAAATGAGATGGATATTTTATTATCGGTTCTGTCGGTGCAATATATGGGCAGTTTTCTTGTGGTGCCTCCGGCGGGCTGTGCTTCCTTGGTGGTAAATATCACCAGAGCAAAAATTACCGATAATATTATCGCCATCATTATAAGAATGGTTTGTTTTGTTATTATGTAATATCTTTTCAAATAAATCTCCCCTTTCAACATTATATTTATGTTGATTAACATTCAATAATTACCCAATTTATCATTAAAAAATATTCTCTACCACTTGACATATTTTTTGCAATATGATAATATAATAAAGATATTTTTTGTATTTTAATTGGAGGCAATTCAAATGAAAAGAATCGTTACCCTTGAAACTCGTAATCTTTGCGAAAGTGCTAAAAACGGCGGTTGCGGTGAATGTCAAACTTCTTGTCAATCCGCTTGTAAAACCAGCTGCGGTATTGCTAACCAAGCATGTGAAAAGGCAGCCGAAAAAGCCGAGTCTGAGAAATAATTTTTCGAACTACGAGAATGCCGCTTGAATTTTGAGCGGCATTTTTCATTTTATATTTTTTGTAACACTTAAGGAGAATCCTGATGGTACATCAGTACAAACTAAACGGATATAACATCGTTATAGATACCTGTTCCGGTTCTATCCATTCGGTGGATGAGGCGGCCTTTGACATTATTGAAATGTATAAATCCCACAGTATAGATGAAATTGTGGAAATTGTTTCAAAAAAATATTCCCTTGAAAAAGAGGAAATCCTTGAATGCATTGAGGATATTAAATCCCTTGAAGATGCAGGAAAACTTTACTGCCCTGACAGTTTTGAGCCCCTTGCCAACACCTTTAAAGAACGCAGCGGCGACGTGGTTAAGGCATTGTGTCTTCACGTATCCCACACCTGCAATCTTAACTGTTCCTACTGCTTTGCAAGTCAGGGTAAGTATCACGGTGACAGGGCTCTTATGTCCTTTGAAGTAGGTAAACAAGCCCTTGATTTTCTCGTTGCAAATTCAGGAACAAGAAGGAATCTTGAGGTTGACTTCTTTGGGGGCGAACCTCTTATGAACTGGGATGTTTGCAAAAAATTGGTTGAATACGCCCGTTCTATCGAGAAAGAACATAACAAAAATTTCCGCTTTACCCTCACCACCAACGGGGTGCTTATTGATGATGACGTTATTGAGTTTTCTAACAAAGAAATGAGCAACGTTGTTCTTAGTTTAGACGGTCGAAAAGAAATTCACGATGCCTTTCGCGTGGATTTTGCAGGTAACGGCAGTTTTGATAAAATCGTTCCCAAATTCCAAAAATTTGTTCAGTCGAGAGGTAACAAAAATTACTATATGAGGGGTACCTTTACCCACGCTAATCCCGATTTTATGAAGGATATCGACACCATGCTCGACTTAGGTTTCACCGAACTCAGTATGGAACCTGTGGTCTGTTCTCCCTCTGACCCCTCCGCCCTTACAAAAGAGGATAAGGAAGTCGTAATGAAGCAGTACGAAATCCTTGCAAACAAAATGATTGAAAGAAAAAAAGAGGGCAAACCCTTTACTTTTTATCATTATATGATAGACCTTACCGGTGGGCCTTGCATCTACAAACGCATATCCGGTTGCGGTTCGGGTACCGAATATATGGCGGTTACCCCCTGGGGCGACCTGTACCCTTGTCATCAATTTGTTGGTGATGATGCCTTCAAGCTTGGTGATGTTTGGAAGGGTGTTACCAACAAAAACGCTCAGAACGAATTCATTAACTGCAACGTTTATTCCCGTCCTGAATGTGCAAAATGTTGGGCAAAATTATGGTGTTCCGGCGGATGTGCCGCCAACGCATACCACGCCACCGGCTCGGTTAAAGGAATCTACGAGGACGGTTGCGACCTTTTCAAGAAACGTATGGAATGTGCTATTATGATTAAGGTAGCCGAACTTGATGCATAAGTTGAGGGATTTTATGAATACACCTATTTATGATTATGTTCAAAACTACATAAAAAATAATTGCCACCGTCTTCATGTGCCGGGGCATAAAGGCGTGTCTTTTTTAGGATGCGAACACCTTGACTTGACCGAAATTGAGGGTGCAGATTATCTTTATAATGCCAAAGGTATTATAAGAGAAAGTATGGATAATGCCACCCAGATTTTTGGCACTTACAAGACCTTTTACAGCACCGAGGGGTCTTCCCTATCTATTAAGGCGATGCTTAAAGCGGTAATTCACGAATATTCTAAAGAGGGTGAAACTCCCCTTGTTATTGCATCCCGAAATGCCCACAAGGCATTTATCTATTCGGCAATGATGTTAAATTTCGACGTTGAATATGTGAAATCTTCAAAAGATTTCACCCTTTGCAACGGTGTTGTTTCTCCCGAAGATTTGGAGGATTCAATTAAGTCGGCAGACCGAAAGCCGGTTTGTGTTTATATCACCTCCCCCGATTAT
>JAZQJN010000112.1:0-3712 GCA_045541655.1 Acutalibacteraceae bacterium | reverse complement strand
TTTAAAACTCGCAAAGCGAATAACACTCGGCGTTAGCCGAATATAACTGCGTAGCAATATCACTCGCCGCAAGGCGAATAAAACTGCCCAAGTGTCCTTAAGAACACTTGGGCAAAGACCTGCTTTTTGTTTTCTCTATTTCATAATGGATATCTACACGACCTGGCTAACGGAGGTACCAAGGCCGAAGGATATGGAAAGGGCTCGGTTTATTCTATCCATAGAATAGTGATCAAGAGACCCCATTTTTTCCTTAAGTCGCTGCTTATCCAATGTGCGTATCTGTTCAAGCAGCACCACCGAATCCTTGGCAAGTCCCGAGCCAACCGCATTTACTTTAATGTGGGTTGGAAGTCGGGCTTTATCGCTTTGGCTCGTGATTGCGGCGGCTATCACCGTGGGACTATGTCTGTTTCCCACATCATTTTGAACTATAAGTACAGGTCGGATTCCCCCTTGTTCCGAGCCAACAACGGGGCTTAAATCGGCGTAATATATCTCTCCGCGATGAATATCGTTTAACATTTATTTTCACCTCAAAAATATTCTTACATATATAGACGTCTTTCATTGATATTGTTGTCTGTTTAAGAGCAACTTATTCCAAAAAAACTTGTCTGCTATCATATTATTTTTAAATAATTTTTAGGTGAACATAAAAATCCCCGAACAGATTTTCTGCTCGGGGATTTGTGATTTAATTATGCTTTATTTGTTTTCGACGGGGAAAGATGTTCTAATTCCAACGGAATATTGAAGGATGTAAAGAGCATCTACGCTGGTAATTTTTCCATCGCCATCTACATCGCAAACCGCAATTTGATCGGCGGTAAGGGTTCTTGTGCCAACAGATGCTTGGAGAACATAAAGTGCATCAACACTGCTAATGGTTTCGTTTCCGTCGCAGTCACCATACATTTTTACATTCCAAATTGCATAGTAGGTAGCATTTGCATCTGCGGTTACGGATGTAACACCTGTTGTTGCATCTGCTTTTGTTGCCCATCCCAAGAATTCGATATTTCCTCTGGTTGCTGTGGGAAGTTCTACTGTGTTACCTGCTTTAACAAGAACACTGTCAGCCGATGCAGAACCACCATTTGCATCAAGGGTGAGTTTGTAGAATTTTACAGAAACAGTAGTGGAAATATTTCCGGATGTATCTACAACGGTGATGTAGTAGGTACCTGCTTCGCTGACTGTTTTATTAACAGTAGTTTCGTTGCCTGCGAAGAAGTCATTTGCAGTATAGTCGGAAGATGTTCCAAAATAGTAACCTGCAATACCAACATTATCACTAATATTCAAGGTGATAGTTTGAGTGTTTGATACGTTATTGGTAACATTTCCAACAGAAACGGTAGGTTTAACCTTATCTTCAGGAAGGGTAATTCCACCATCTACAACATCAACAAGAAGTGCTCTATCTAAAGTCCAATCATCTTCACTACCATAGGCAAATCCGTTTGCCTTGATATCTGCGGAAATGGTAAGAGGAGCAGTGATATCGGCCAAAGCAGTAAAGTGCATTACACAAACTTCACCGCTCAAAAGTTTTCCAGCGGCGGTAGCGTTGCTGGGAAGTGCGATAAGTGCAAATCCGTTGCTACCGGAATCGGTATATGAACCAAGGAATCCTGTTTCTGATGCTTCAAATCCATCAAATTTGAGGAGTCGTTCATCATAGTCGGGAATACTTACGGTGATATATGCATAAGCGTTTGCCCATTTTGAAATTGTAACGGGGATTTCAATAGTATCGCCGGCTTTATAGAAATCTTTAACGGTACCGATTGTTGCAGTTACCTCGGATTCCGTCTTGGATTCACCTTGTTTGATCATCTCTGAACAGTCAAGACACCAAACATCACCGGTATAGGTTTCGCTATCGTTACGAATTTCAAGATTTACGTGATTGTCGGGATCGATTTCTAAATATGTTACGCCACATACGGAACATTTACCTTCGGCAACACAGGTGTTTTCTCCACCTTCGTGTTCCTCTAACTCGAAACGATTCAAACAACCCATGGTTAAACAATTATACCAGTGTTCTGATTCGTCAAAATGTATGGTGCTTCCTACTGTGCAAACGTGTTCAGCCGAGAGAGCCATAATTTCATCGAGGGTAAAGGTTGGGTAAACAATATTTTGATCCATATTGAACCAAACCAAACGAATAGCATTGATTTTGGACCAGTCAGCATTTGTTTGGTTTACAATATCTGCAATATTGAAGGTGAGTGTATAAGTACCTGCAGATAAACCATTTTTAAACTTGTAATGCTGGTTATATCCGTCTTCACCGCTGTTGCTGAGGAAGTTAATTTGAACTTCGTTATTGCCTTCCAAATCACAACTTACGTTAAGTTTTAATCGAATTGATTGATAAGGAGTAAGGTCGGTTTCGGGGAAGACAAGTTTTGCATAAGAACCTACGTTACCATTTTGACCATAAGGAATTTGAGAGGTTATGGCTACTGAACCCGTACCCTCTGTAACTACGGTTCCGCTGGAAACTATGGTGTGGAATGCTGTTTGCCAACCAATGGTACTGTCGCAGTTGTGTATCATAAGGTCGTTGCCAACTTTATAGGGAACGTGAGGTCCATCGCTGGGAGTAACGCTTCCTGCTTCCACAGATCCATACAAATTATCGAGAAGCATAAATTCTCTGGAAATTTGGGATTCGTTGTACCAGGTGATACGAATTCGGTCAATCTTTTCCCAATCTGCGTTATTTACATAAGCAGAATAATCAGCTTTATTAATTGCCACGGTATTCCAACCTGTGTTGATGTTGGAGATATCAAGGAAGTAGTTGTAACCATCTTGTAAAGTGGATCCTGTTACAAAGTTAATCTGGAGTTTTCCTCCCACTCCCTGCATAGCAAGTGGGGTATATACATCAATCTTAAATTGTTGATAAGCGGATAAATCTTTTGCGGTTGCAAAATCAATAAACATCATACCGCCTATACCTTCACTCTGACCGGTGGGAACGGTAAAGCCAAAACGTGTAGAACCGGTGCCTTCGGTCTTTGCATTTGATTCAATTGCTACATTTGCATGAAATGCAGTGGTTACGGGTGCACTGGTGCTATAAACCTCATCAAAGGGGAAGATTACACCGCTATTACCGGTTTGACCGATTGTGTTGCCTTGAGAAATCATAGCTCCACAACCAAGACAGTAGGTATCTCCGGTGTAGGTAGCACTTGCGTTACGAACTTCGGTGCCGCCTGTGTGGTTAGGGGTGCTGAGAGCACCATAAGCATATCCACAGGTAGGGCAGTATGCCTTTGCATTACAGGTTGCAGTACCGCCACTGTGAGCTGCCTTGTTTACAAGGTTTCCACAACCAACGGTAGCACAATTATACCAGTGGTAGTTTTCGTCATATTGAATATTTCCTGTAGGAGCACAATCATGTGAAGTAGAGGCTAAAGCCATAATTTTGTCAAAGGTAAAGGTTTGGTAAACATTTGCTTGAGGAGAGTTGAACCAGGTAAATCTGATAGCATTGATAGATGCCCAGTCTGCAGATGCTGCCATAGCAACAGATGCTCTATCAATATCGAATTGTTGCCATCCTGCTCCAAAATCAGTAAAGGTGATTATATAGTTATATCCATCCTGACCTGAACCGGTAATGAAGTTGACTTGAATTTGATGTGTGCCGGGAAGAGCTTCACTAAAGTATACCATAAAA
>JAZQJN010000111.1:0-1953 GCA_045541655.1 Acutalibacteraceae bacterium | reverse complement strand
CTCAATTGCGGTAAGTTCAGAGGTTTCAGTGAAGTGGTTGTTTCCGTAAACGGGAGATGTACCGAAATAGTAACCCTTAATACCGGCTTCGGAATTCATATTGATAGTAATATCTTGGCTGTTTGCAAGATTGTTAGTAACCTCTACAGAAACAGAGGGTTTAACATCTTTGGTCCAAAGAGCATAGTATGTTGCGTTTTGGGTGGGGATAATACGTTTTACACCAAATGTTGAAGAAGTACTGGAACCCCAACCATTAAAGATGTAGGTCTTTCTTGCAGGAACGGGAAGTTCAATTTCAACGCCGTCTTCAGCAAGGATAAGGGAGTTATCCAAAGCACCGCCGTTTGCATAAAGAACAATTTCGTGGAATGTTACCGATTTAGTTTCAGAAGGAATTCCTCTGTTGCCCAAAGCGGTGAAGTAATAGGTACCGGCGGCATTAACATCAATTGTAATGGTGGTATCATTAATTTCAAAGAATTGGTTGTTTGCAAAGAAGGGAGAAGTTCCCCACCAGTAACCAATAGCATTATTGTCGGTTTCTATGGTAACTGTTTGAGTGTCAGCAACGTTATTGGTGTTGGAGATGGATACTTCAGGTCCTGCTATTTTCTCCCAAATAGCGTAATAGGTATTATTTGTATCAGGAGTAATATTGGTAACACCTTGACTTGCAGAAACATCGGTAGACCAACCCTTAAAATCATAACCGTAATATTCGGGGGTAGGAAGCTTAACGGATTCGCCCTCTTTGGTGAGAACGGAATCGGTAGATACGCTACCACCTGCAGCATTAAGAATAGTTTTGTAGAAAGTAATAGATATGGTTTCGGAAACATTGCCGGCAGCATCAATAATGGTGAGATAGTAGGTTCCGGCATCAGATACTGTTTGAGTTGAGAAATATTCTTCTATAGCACTGAAGTAGCGGTTATCATCATAATTATCAGATGTGCCGAAATAGTAACCTGCAACCGACTCATTATCGGTCATTGTAATAACAACTGTTTGGTTAGAAGATATATTATTAGTAGCGTTTATAGAACCAACAGGTTTAATGTTATCTTTCCAAATAGCGTAGTAGGTACTGTTTGCCAAAGGAGTAATAGAAATAGCATCGGAGGAAACAGCGGGATCGTTAGACCAACCTACGAAGGTGTAACCATCTCTGGTTGCGGAGGGAAGTGTAATGGAGTTACCTGCTTTGGTGAGAATAGAGTTAATTGAAACTTCACCATTTGTAGCATCGAGGATGGTTCTGACGAAGGTGATAGATACGGTGTTAGAAATGTTACCGTTAGCATCTTCTACGGTAATGTAATAAACACCGGGAGCATCTATCAATTTTTCGATGGTCATTTCGGTTGCACTAAAGAAGGTATTAACCTCATAAGAGGAGGAGGTACCGAAATAATAACCTGAAATAGCATCGTTATCCGTTACTGTAATGGTAATGGTTTGAGAATTTGCCAAATCGTTAGTAGATTCTACCGATATAACGGGAGCGGAGGAGTCTGACCAAATAGCATAGTATTCGGTGTCTGCAACAGGTGTAACAAAGTTTACACCGGAGGATGCATTAACGTCGGTAGACCAACCCTCAAGAACATATCCATCTTTGGTAGCAACGGGGAAGGTGAAGGAGTTACCTGCTTTGGTAAGAACGGAGGCAACATCCACAATACCGCCGTTAGCGTTTATGGTGGTCATATAGAAGGTAATAGTAACTGCCTCGGATACATTACCGCCGGCATCCTTAACAAAGAGGTAATACGTGCCGGAATCGCTAACAACAACAGTGGCGGTTGTTTCGGTAGTTGCTACAAAGTTTGCTTCATCGGGGGTTGCCGATTTACCGAAGTAGTAACCTTGAACGCCCTCATTATCAACAAGGGAAATAGTAAGAGTTTGTGTAGGAGCCAAGTTGTTGGTAGAAATAATAGATGCGGT
>JAZQJN010000110.1:0-3824 GCA_045541655.1 Acutalibacteraceae bacterium | reverse complement strand
TGGCCACCGACTTGGCACCGAAGAGTATGTCTATGAACAAGACAACTTCGATGACCAAGACAATTATTAAAGGAGGGCCTAATGATGCAGGAAAAACAAAGAGAATTTGACTTTGAATCTATCCAGATTGGTCTTGCGTCGCCGGAGCAGATAAGAAGCTGGTCCTATGGTGAGGTTACCAAACCCGAAACCATTAACTATCGTTCTTTGAAGCCCGAAAAAGACGGCCTTTTCTGTGAGAAGATCTTTGGACCTACCAAGGACTGGGAATGTCATTGCGGAAAATACAAACGTATCCGTTTTAAGGGTAAGGTTTGTGACCGTTGCGGCGTTGAAATTACCCGTGCCAAGGTACGTCGTGAAAGAATGGGTAGCATCGAATTGGCTGCCCCCGTATCCCACATTTGGTATTTCAAGGGAATCCCCTCCAGAATGGGACTTCTCCTCGACCTTTCTCCCCGTCTTCTTGAACAAGTACTTTACTTCTCACAATATATTGTTACCGATCCCGGTAATACCCCCCTCGTAAAGGCACAACTCCTTAACGAGAATCAATATCGTGATATGGTTGAAAAGTACGAAGATGATTTTGAGGCAATGATGGGTGCAGAAGCAATCAAAAAATTGCTTCAAGATTTGGATCTTGAAAAACTTAGTACAGAAATACGTGCTGAAATGGAAGATGCCACAGGACAGAAACGCATCAAACTGCTCAAACGCCTTGATGTTGTCGAATCCTTCCTCCGTTCAGGCAATAAGCCCGAATGGATGATTATGGAAGTTCTTCCCGTTATCCCCCCTGAACTTAGACCTATGGTACAGTTGGATGGTGGTCGTTTTGCTACCTCTGACTTAAATGACCTTTATCGTCGAGTAATCAACCGTAACAACCGTCTCCGCCGTCTTCTTGACCTTGGTGCTCCCGAAATCATTGTTCGCAATGAAAAGAGAATGCTCCAAGAGGCGGTTGATGCCCTTATTGAAAACGGTCGTCGCGGTCGTTCTGTAACAGGACCTAATAACCGTCCCCTCAAATCCCTTTCCGATATGCTTAAGGGTAAACAAGGTCGTTTCCGTCAAAACCTTCTCGGTAAACGTGTTGACTATTCCGGTCGTTCGGTTATCGTTGTTGGTCCTGAACTTAAGATGTATCAATGCGGTTTACCTAAGGAAATGGCACTTGAACTTTTCAAGCCCTTTGTAATGAAACGTCTTGTAGAGGTTGGTGTTACCCAAAATATCAAAACCGCCCGTAAGATGGTTGAACGCCAAAAGACCGAGGTTTGGGATGCCCTCGAAACCGTTATTAAGGACCATCCCGTTCTCCTCAACCGTGCTCCTACACTTCACCGCTTGGGTATTCAAGCATTTGAGCCGGTATTGGTTGAAGGTCGTGCAATTAAACTTCATCCCCTTGTATGTACTGCATACAACGCTGACTACGACGGCGACAAAATGGCAGTTCACGTACCCCTTTCCGCCGAAGCACAAGCTGAAGCCCGACTTCTTATGTTGGCTGCAAACAACCTTCTCAAACCCTCTGATGGTAAACCTGTTGCAGTTCCTACTCAGGATATGGTTCTCGGTTCATACTACCTTACCATTGTCCGTGAGGATGAACCCGGTGTAGGCAAAATATTCCGTGACCGTGACGAAGCAAGAATGGCTTATGATGATGGTGTTGTAGGACTTCATGCTCCCATTAAGGTTCGATATATAGGTAAAGATAAGAATGGTGAAACCATCTCCCGTATCATTGATACCACCGTTGGTTACATTATTTTCAACGATTCCATTCCTCAAGATCTTGGCTTTGTCGATAGAAGCGTTCCCGGTCACGAACTTGATTTGGAAATCGGACTGACCGTCGATAAAGATGGCAACTTTGTTGCTTCCAAGGTTGGTAAGAAACTTCTTGGTAAGATTATTGACCGTTGTATCAAGGTTCACGGTACCACCCGTACCGCCGAAGTTCTCGACAACGTAAAGAATACCGGTTATCACTATTCCACCCGCGGTGCAATTACCGTAGCGGTTGTTGATGCCGTTATTCCTCCCGCCAAGAAGGGACTCATTGATGATGCAGAAAGCGTAATTGATGGTATTACCAAGCAATACAACCGCGGACTTATCAGTGAAGATGAACGCCATCGTTTGGTTATTGAGGTTTGGGATAAAACCACTAACGATGTTATGGATGCCCTTAAAAATAACCTTGAAGAGTTTAACCCCATCTTTATGATGGCAGACTCTGGTGCTCGTGGATCTATGAACCAGATCAGACAGCTTGCAGGTATGCGTGGACTTATTGCCAATACCTCAGGTCGCACCATTGAAACTCCTATCCGTGCTAACTATCGTGAAGGTCTTAACATTCTCGAATACTTTATTTCTTCCCGTGGTGCTCGTAAAGGTCTTGCCGATACCGCACTTCGTACCGCTGACTCGGGTTACCTTACCCGTCGTCTTGTTGACGTATCCCACGATGTTATTATCCGTGAGGATGACTGTGGTTCCGACGTTGGTATTGAAGTATATGATATTAAAGAAGGCAATCACGTAATTGAACCCCTCTCCGAACGTCTTGTTGGTAGATATCTTATCGAAGATCTTTACGATAAAGATGGCAACCTCATTATGGATAACCAAACCATGATGACCGATGAAGATGCCGCAAGAATCGTTGCCGCAGGTGTCGAAAGAGTTAAGATTCGTTCTGTTCTTAACTGTCGTGCAAAGAGAGGCGTATGTAAGAAGTGTTACGGTGCTAACCTTGCAAACGGTAAGCCCGTATCTCACGGTGAAGCAGTTGGTATTATTGCTGCACAATCCATCGGTGAACCCGGTACCCAGCTTACCATGCGTACCTTCCATACCGGTGGTATCGCAAGTGCAGAAGATATTACCCAAGGTTTGCCCCGTGTTGAAGAACTCTTCGAGGCAAGAAAGCCCAAACGTGCAGGTTATATCAGTGAAATCGAGGGTGATGTTCGCATCCAAGAGGTCAAGAGAAACCGTGAAATCGTTGTTACCGATAACGAAAATAAGGATGAAAGAAAATACACCATTCCTTATGGATATCGCATCATAGTAAACGAAGGTCAACACATCCAAAAGGGTGCTCCTATGACCGAAGGTGCTCTTAATCCCCACGACGTATTGGCAGTTAACGGTATCGAAGCAGTTCAAGACTATATCATCGCTCAGGTACAAAGCGTATATCGCCTCCAGGGTGTTGATATCAACGACAAACACATCGAAGTTATCGTTAGCCAGATGATGAAGAAGGTTAAGGTGCTTGACGCAGGTAGTTCCGACCTTATCGCAGGAACCACCGTTGAGCGTAGCCACTTCTATGCTGTCAATAAAGATATTCAGGCAAGAATCGCCGCAGGCGAAAAGAATGAAGATGGCACCGAACTTCGTGAAGCCACCTTCGAACCGATGCTTATGGGTATCTGTAAAGCAGCTCTCGCATCCGACTCCTTCTTGTCTGCTGCATCCTTCCAAGAAACCGCTAAGGTTCTTACAGATGCCGCTATCAAGGGCAAGATCGATCCCCTTGAAGGACTTAAAGAGAACGTTATCATTGGTAAACTTGTTCCCTCTGGTACAGGTATGCGTGAAGGTACTCTTATGTTTGACGAGGGTGATGGTGAACACGGCACTATCGGTGAGGCGTTTGCCGCACAACTTGCTCGTGAAGCCGAATATGCCACAGAGTAAATTGTGCATATTTATACAAAATAAAAAAACCGTCCTGCCAATTTGGTAGGGCGGATTTTTTTGATAGGGGAGAGATATGAAAAATACACAAAAAACCT
>JAZQJN010000109.1:0-4835 GCA_045541655.1 Acutalibacteraceae bacterium | reverse complement strand
AGTAACCGGTCAGGCACCCTATAAGACCGTTATCTCCCACGGTTGGGTTGTTGACGGCGAAGGCAAAAAGATGTCCAAATCCTTGGGCAACGGCATTAACCCCGACGATATCGTAAAACAATACGGTGCAGAAATTCTCCGTTTGTGGGTTGCCTCCTCCGACTATCACGCCGATATCCGCATCTCCCCCGAAATTCTTAAACAACTTTCCGAAGGATACAGAAAAATCCGTAACACCGCAAGATTTATTCTTGGCTGTATCGGCGATTTCAATCCCGACGTTAATGCAGTATCTGACGATAAGTTAAAGGATATTGATATCTGGGCATTAAACGCCCTTAATAACCTTATTGAAAAGGTTACCAAGGGATACGAAAAATACGAATATTATAACGTATATCACGCTATCCACCATTTCTGCGTTGTAGATATGTCTAACTTCTATCTCGACGTAATTAAGGATAGATTATATAGCGAAAAAGCGGATAGCGAAACCCGTCGTGCCGCCCAAACCGTTATCTACAAGGTACTCGAAACCTTGACACTCCTCGTTGCACCTATCCTTGCATTTACCTCCGAAGAAATTTGGGGATATATGCCCCACTCCGCATCCCAGGATGCCCGTCACGCTCTTTACAACGAATTCCCCAAGACCTTTGAGGTTAAGGTTGATGATGAATTTATCGCCCGTTGGGACAGAATTCATAGTATCCGTGATGATGTTAAAAAAGCACTTGAAAACGCCCGTAACGAAAAGGTTATCGGTTCATCCCTCGATGCCAAGGTTACCCTCTTTGCCGAGGGCGAAATCCTTGACTTTGTAAAGGGTGTTGAGGATATTCTCCCCGCAGTATTTATTGTATCTCAGGTTGAAATCGCAGAGGGAGAAGGTGCTTTCAAGGGGGATGTTGAAGGACTTTCAGTATCGGTTGCAAAAGCCGAAGGCGAAAAATGCGAACGTTGCTGGATCTATTCCGACACCGTTGGAAGTGATAGCGAACATCCCACCCTTTGCAGCCGTTGTGCCGGAGTTCTTAAATAATGAAGGCAACTCTTAAAAGGGTGTTACCCCCCTTAATCTGTGCTGTTATTGTGGTGGTTTTAGACCAGATTACAAAAAATATCGTGTCGGGATATGGTACTTCACTTAACGGTACCTACATTATCCCCCATATTTTGCAGTACAACTATCTACACAATACCGGTGCCGGAATGGGAACTCTCTCCGGTGCCGGATGGTTGCTTATTCCCGTTACCGCCATTGCCATTGTGCTTGGTATTATTGCCCTCTTTTCTAAATGGGGAAGAGAAAGTTTGCTCTTCACCTGGAGTGTGGCACTTGTTATCGGTGGCGGAATAGGAAACCTTATAGACAGAATATTTGTAGGATACGTTACCGACTTTATGCTTTTCCCCGTATCCTGGTTCCCCTTCTCCTTTAACGTGGCAGATATAGCCGTATCTGTTGGGGGAGTAATGCTTGTTCTCTATTTGCTGATTGACACAATAAAGGCAAAAAATGAAGAAAAGGCATCCCAACCTAAAAACGAGGTGCAGGATGGAGAATAAAATCTATATTGCCCAATTTGAAAAACCCCTCCGCCTTGATTCGGCACTGTGTGTTTTAGAGGAAAGTTTTACCCGTTCCACCGCCGCCCGACTGATACGTGATGGCAAGGTGCTTGTAAACGGGAAACCTGCCGACAAAAGCACTAAAGTAGGCAAAGGTGAAGAAATTTCGGTGGAAATTGCTCCCCCGAAAGAGGATGAAAACATCCCTCAGAATATCCCCCTCGATATTGTCTTTGAGGATGAGCACCTCCTTGTGGTAAACAAACCAAAGGGAATGGTGGTGCATCCCGCCGCAGGAAATCCCGACGGCACTCTGGTCAACGCACTTTTGTATCATTGTGGTGATAGTCTTTCGGGAATAGGCGGTGTTGCCCGTCCCGGAATTGTCCATCGAATAGATAAAAACACCTCGGGACTGCTTATTGTGGCAAAGACCGATAATGCCCATATTCATTTGGCACAGCAGATAAAGGAACACTCCTTCACCCGCGAGTACGAGGGTATAATTATCGGATGTTTTAAGGAATATGAGGGCACAATAAATGCACCCATAGGTAGGCATCCCACCCACCGAAAGAAGATGGCGGTTACCCTTAAAAATTCCAAAGAGGCAATAACCCACTACACCGTGAAACAGCGTTTTGACGGATATTCCCACGTTAGTTTTAAACTTGAAACGGGCAGAACACATCAGATTCGTGTTCATTCAAGTTATATGGGGCATCCTATTTTAGGGGATGAGGTTTACGGCGGAATGAAAAAGGGATTATCTTTTGAAGGACAGTGTCTTCACGCTAAAAAGATAGGATTTATCCATCCCATATCGGGGCATTATCTTGAGTTTGATAGTGAACTCCCCGAATATTTTGTAAAACAGTTAGAAAGTTTGTCTTAAAAATGATATTTGAAAAATGTGTGCTTTTTTGCGACATTGACGGAACCTTATCCACCTATAAACGCACCATTCCAAAAGAAAATATTGAAGCCATAAATTATTTTATCGATAACGGCGGTAAATTCGCCCTTGCCACAGGCAGAGCGGTAGGCACCGCAAAAAAGGTTATTGACCAAATCCGTGTAAATACCCCCTGCATTATTTATAACGGCGGAGAAATCTATGACTTCGAAACGGGAAAAAGTTTTTACTGTACCCTGCTTCCAAAGGATGCGAAAAAACACATCCCCGAAGCAATAGAAAAATTCCCCGATGTGGGTGTTGAAATCCACATTGACCGCACCCTTTACTGCATAAAGAGGTCGGAACGTTCGGTCAGACATATTATGAACGAAAACGGGGAGTTTAAAATATATAATCTTGATGACCTTTCCACCGAAAAATGGCACAAGGTGCTAATCACGGGCAGTAAAGAGGTTATTGATGCGGTGGCGGAGTATTATAAAGATAAATCCACCGACACCTATTATTTTCTCCGTAGCGAGGAAGGACTTTTTGAAATATTACCCATTGATGCATCAAAGGGAAAAGCAATAAAAAAATATTGTGAGATATTTAATGTAGATATCGAAAACGTATATGCTATCGGCGACTATTATAACGACGCCGAAATGCTGAAAACGGCGGGATACTCCGCTTTAACGGGGGATTCTCCCGAAGATTTAAGGGCTATAGCCCGATACATCACCTGTCCTTGTGAGGAGGGTGCTGTAGCGGATTTTATAAAGCATATTGAAGGACTGACGAGAAATAAAAAAGTCGGTCAAATATAGGAGGAATTATCTTGGATTGTAAGACAAAAAAAGAGTTAAAAATTGCCGCCTGTAAAATCAGAATGGGTGTTATTGAAGCGGTACACTCGGCAAAATCAGGCCATCCCGGCGGTTCTCTTTCCATCAGCGATGTTTTGGCATATCTTTATTTTAAAGAGATGAATATCGACCCTAAAAATCCTAAAATGGAAAACCGCGACAGAATGGTGCTTTCTAAAGGACACTGTTCCCCCGGACTTTATTCCGCATTGGCAAACAGAGGTTACTTCCCCGTAGAAGACCTTAAAACCTTCCGCAAACTCGACTCTTATCTTGAAGGACATCCCGATATGAAGGGTACCCCCGGTGTAGATATGAGCAGCGGTTCTTTAGGACAGGGTATCTCGGTAGCAACCGGTATGGCACTTGCCGCAAAACTTGACGGAGATGCTTTCAGAGTATATTCCATTATGGGTGACGGCGAGTTGGAAGAAGGTCAGGTTTGGGAAGCCGCTATGTTTGCAGGTGCTAAAAAACTTGATACCCTTTGTGCCATTATCGACAACAATAATCTCCAAATCGACGGTTGTCTTGCAGACGTTAACAGCCCCGATCCCATTGATAAAAAGTTTGAAGCATTTAATTGGAACGTTATCAAAATTAACGGACATTGCTTCAGCGAAATTGAAGATGCCTTCAATAAAGCAAGAGAAACTAAAGGAATGCCCACCGCAATCATTATGAATACCACCAAGGGTAAGGGCGTATCCTTTATGGAGAATAAGGCCGCTTGGCACGGTTCTGCTCCCAATGATGAACAATACGAAATCGCTATGGCAGAACTTACCGCTGCTATGGAAGAATTAAATAAGTAGAAAGGAAGGTAACACACAATGGCAGATGTAAAAAAACAAGCCACCCGTGAGGCATACGGTGAAGCCCTTGCCGAAATCGGTGCAAAATATGAAAATCTTATCGTGTTGGATGCCGACCTTTCGGGTGCAACCAAGACAAGCGTATTCAAAAAACAATATCCCGAACGTTTCTTTAACTGCGGAATTGCAGAACAAAATCTCGTTGGTGTAGCCACAGGTCTTACCGCCGCAGGAAAACTTGTATTCTGCTCATCCTTTGCAATGTTTGCCGCAGGCAGAGCATACGAAATTGTAAGAAACGCAGTTGGATATCCCCATTTTAACGTAAAAATTGCCGCCACCCACGCAGGTTTATCTGTTGGTGAAGACGGTGCAACCCACCAATGCAACGAGGATATCGCCCTTATGCGTACCATTCCCGGTATGACCATTCTCTCTCCTGCCGACGGCAACGAGGCAAAGGCATGTGTAAGAGCCGCCGCAGAATTTTACGGCCCCGTATATCTCCGTTTTGGCAGAGCCGCTTGTCCTATGATTTTCGATGATAATTATGAAATCGAAATCGGTAAGGGCGTACAGCTCAAAGACGGTAAGGACGTTACCATTATCGCCACAGGTATTATGGTAAGTATGGAAGTCGGATCGTAGCCATGTCGTTCTGTGAGCCAAGGAGTTGTCAGT
>JAZQJN010000108.1:0-2594 GCA_045541655.1 Acutalibacteraceae bacterium | reverse complement strand
ACGACATGGCTACGATCCGACTTATATATACATCCATCTTCGAAACGACCTCAAAAGGAGAATGCATCGATAACACCGGAACTCCAATATCAACAACGTCTATTCCAAGAGCAGCCAGTTCCTTAGCTACGGTACCGCCACCGCCGAAATCAACCTTACCCAACTCTCCAACCTGCCATTTCACCTTGTTGGAGTCAAGTATTTGTATTACCTCACCCATAAATTCTGCAGAAGCATCTGAAGTATCACCTTTACCTCTTGCACCGGTGTATTTCATAATAGCTGCACCATGATTTACAAAACAGGCATTTCTACGTTCAAATGGTTCGGGGAAATTAGGATCATAAGCACCGCCAACATCAGCAGATAAACACATTGATTTAGACAATGCATCCAAAACCGATACATTTGTTCCTTTAACAAGACGCTCAACAAAGTGTTTGAAGAAAACCGAATGAAGACCTGTATTGCCTTCGGAACCGATTTCTTCCTTATCTGCCAAAATCGTGATGACGGTTTTCTTAGGAACTTTTGCACAATTCAATGTAGCAGCAACCGCAGGATATGCACACACTCTATCATCATGGCCGTAAGCACCTATCATTGAACGGTCAAAGCCAATGTCCTTAGGAGTAAATGCAGGGACTGCTTCAAGTTCTGCGGTAACAAAATCGCTTTCTGTAATACCGTATTTTTCATACAGAATATTGAGTATATTGAGTTTAATGAGATCGGATTCAGGATCATTATTGAAGGGGCGACTACCGACAAGAATATTTAGTTCCTCACCTTGAATGCCTTCTGACAAGGTTCTTTTGGATTGTTCTTTAGCAAGGTGTGGCAAAAGATCGTTGATAACGAAAACAGGATCTCCATCATCCTCACCAACACAAACATTCACCTTGCTTCCATCTGCACGGATAACCACACCGTGAAGTGCAAGGGGGATTGATGTCCATTGATATTTTTTTATCCCACCGTAATAATGAGTTTTGAAATATGCCATTTCACTATCTTCATAAAGAGGATTGGGTTTAAGGTCAAGACGCGGAGAGTCAATATGAGCAGCAGATATTCTAAACCCTTCGGCGGGAGAATCCGAACCAATAACTGCAAGTATTATTGCCCTGCCTCTATTGTTTAAATAAATTCTATCGCCGGCCTTTAATGTTTTCTTCTTTTCAATATTTACAAAACCTGCATCAATTGCCAATTTTTCAACCGTTTCACAGGCCTCACGCTCGGTTTTGGCTACCGATAAGAATTTTTTATATCCTTCGCAAAAATCCAATGCATCCTTTTGTTGTTTAAGTGTAGTGCTTTTAAATAGATTTTCATCTTTCATCATCAGTTTTTCTTTAAGAAGTGCTGATGCAGTTTTTTCTTTTGCCATTAGACTCACATTCCTTTATTCGATATATATAACTATTCTTCCACAACGAAATAGAATTAACCATCTGCAGAAACAATACTGATAATACGGAACTTACTGTATTGGTCGTTTTGACGGATTACGTTTAACGTAACCTGGTTGTTTATAATATATTCGCCATCAACACCCTCTGCAAGAATAGTGTAAATTATTATAAATGAACCATCCTCAAGAGGATGAGTATCTCGACCTGCAACTTTAGGAGTAACACCACCTGCATAAGGGAAAATGAATTTTCCACCCACCGCTTTGGTTTCTCCTAATTCATAGCCAAAAAGTGACTTAGCAATCTTCTTGCACAAAGAGACCTCAAGTTTATATTCCATATTTGTTTTTTCGGGAGTTACAAGATAATCTTTTTGAATCAGATCTTGATCGTGTAGTATAGCGGAAATATATTCAAGGACAATAGTGTCGTTGAGTTTTTCTTTAGACTGAAACTTTGCATAGTAAAGGGCTCTTGCAACGCTATCTAAGAATTCGTATTCCTCTTCTGATATAGTGGGTGTATTATCAACCGATTCGGTATTTGAAGAAACATCGGTTGCTGAGAGGGGTTCTACCTTCACAGGTTTTGTAAGTTTAAACAAAGCACATCCTGAAAGTGCTACAGATAGCACAATGCAAAAAATAACACAGGCCATTAACCGTGAAATTAATTTGAAATTTTTCATCATATACACTCCCTCGTTTTCTATTTTGAATTCAGCTATTAGATATACCTATACATATATTAATATTATACTATATATTGTATAATAAGTCAATAGAATCAATTGTCATTTTTGTGTTTATTTACACAAGATTTACACTTGTTTTTATTGACTAATACAGTATTTTGTGTTATTATTATAAGGTATATATATTAAGGAGAGATTGTGATGAACATCCCTCAAGAGAATATCCGCAATTTTTGTATAATTGCTCACATTGACCACGGAAAGTCAACCCTTGCTGACCGTATGCTCGAAATCACCGAATCGGTGGCTAAAAGAGATATGGAAAACCAAATTCTTGACAGTATGGATTTGGAAAGAGAAAGGGGCATTACCATTAAAGCCCACGCCGTTACTCTTTATTATAAGGCATCTGACGGCGAGACCTATGAGCTGAATCTCATTGATACTCCGGGGCACGTTGACTTTAACTACGAAGTTTCCCG
>JAZQJN010000107.1:0-5247 GCA_045541655.1 Acutalibacteraceae bacterium | reverse complement strand
GGTTTGGATAATCTTATCAAAATTGTAGAGGGGGCAAAAAAGCACTTTAGTATAACCAAAGATGCCGAAATCACCTGCGAGGTTAATCCCACCTCTATAGACAAAGATTTTTTCTGTAAACTATATAAATCCGGAGTTAACAGAATATCTATGGGTGTCCAATCGGGTATTGATTCTGAACTCATAGCATTAGGCAGAAAACATTCTGTTCAACAGGTTGTAAAAGCGGTTGAAAGTGCAAGGAACGCAGGATTTAGCAATATATCCCTTGACCTAATGCTGGGCATACCCGATCAAACAATTGAATCTTTACATAAAACCATCGATTTTTTGATTTCTTTAAATCCCACTCATATCTCGGCATATCTGCTTAAAATTGAACCTGACACCTTTTTTGGTAAGAATACGCCACGAAATCTTCCCGATGAAGAGTTATCCGCTGTTTTATATGAAAAAACGGTTGATATTTTAGGTGAAAAAGGATATTATCAATATGAAACATCCAATTTTGCAAAAAAAGGATATGAGAGCAAACACAATTTGAAATATTGGCACTGTGAGGAATATTTAGGGTTAGGCCCTTCTGCCCATTCGTTTATAGATGGAAAAAGGTGTTATTACTCCTCCAGCATCTCCGATTTCATTTTTGGGGAAGCACCTATTCCTGACGGTGATGGCGGTAATTTTGAGGAATATGCTATGCTTGCTTTCCGTCTTGCTAAGGGCTTGATTTTTGAGAAGGTTAGAGATATATTTAATATTGATGTCCCTCAAAATATGATTAATAATGCCAAGTTTTTGTCCGAAATAGGCCTTGTTATATTAGACGAGGTTGGTATTAGACTAACGTCAAAAGGGCAGTTAGTATCTAATGCTGTTATTGGAAAATTATTGGATATATAGGAGGTTATACTTTGAAAATATTTTTGAAAATTTCTTCAATTATTTTATGTTTATCTATTATATTATCCCTACCTATCAACACCTTTGCAGATGATCTCTATTTTGAAATTATTGAAATCACCAACAATGGAAACAATGTACAAGTTTCCTGTCAATGCGAGGGAACCCTTACATCTGATCTCACACTTATTTGCTATGGCGAAGATAATTCGGTTTTATACATTGGTGAATATCCTGCAAATAATTACGGATATTTCGAACTTTCATTTCCTATCATAAGTAACTCAAATTCTCAAAGTTATACCTTGAGTATCGGTGGAAACGATTTTGCATCCCCTATCAGCAAGTCATTTTATCTTATCGATACAGCCGAACCTCAATACGTTATCATTGGTGATGGCAAGACTGTGGCAGAGTTAACACACATCCTTAAAAATAACAACGCTGTTTTTTTCCGAAACGAAATTGCTCTTACAAAGGATGAAACCGTTAAAACTTTAGATACTATATCTTTGTTTAACGGCAGCAAAACAGTAAATAGACAAGCGGCTGTTATGGGTGATATTGACCTTAATGGTAGCGTATCTGCCACCGACGCTCTTTTTGCATTACAACATACTGTGGGAAAAATCTCTCTTAGAGGATTATCTTTTAAAGTGGGAGACATATCTCGCAACAACACCATTGATTCGGAGTGTGCTTTGAAAATACTTCATTTTGTGGTCGGCAAAATAAATAGATTATAAATTAAAAGCCCTATGATAGCAATATCACAGGGCTTTAGTTTTGAATTATTGTTTTTCGGTTTCTTCTTTTTTTAAAGGATGAACCGATTTTTTTATGGAAACACCATCGTAAAGTTTCTTTACCTGAACTCTACCTTCAAAATCGTCGTTACAGGTTTTACAGTTAAATATCGCAGTAAAATGTTTATTCTTATATTTCCACTGATTCTTTCTTCTCAGAGGATTTCCACACTTTTCACAGTTAAGACGCATATTCACAGTTTTGATGTAGGGACTGTTGATATCGGTAATGACATAGGGTTTAAAACACAAACGATCATAGAATTCAGGAATATCTGCCTTTTGAACGTATCCTTCGATCAGCTCTTCATCATAGCATTTTTTAAGAATTTCGGCACAAAGTTCGCTATCACCCACAGCTCTGTGAAGATTAATATCTGAACTGTCAATATTGAAAAGTTCAGATGCGGTAAGAAGTCCTATTTGTTTGCTTTCTTCAAACTCAACAATATCCTGCACATATTTTTGAAGATCCATATATTTATAAAGGAATGGAATGGTTTCAAATCTGGTGAAACAACGACAGTTATCGAGAAGCACGTAAAGGTCACTGTTGCTCCAAGTCATAATAATTGCATCTTTACCCGCCCATCGCTTAAAGGCAGATATAACCTTGGAGAAATCCTGTCCATTTTCACGGATATCTTCATTGGTTATGTGGGTAAGTTCTTTCACCTTTCCCCTTAACTTTTTGGAAAGTTTCGATTTTACAAACATTTGAAAACGGTCAACTATTTCTAAGTTTTCATCAAGTTTAACAGCACCGAATTCGATAATCTCGTTAACGAATCTACCTCTTCTGGTGCTGTATGCCGTATTCCATTCCAAGTCTAATATTATTACCTCATTCATTATATTCAATCCTTCTGACCGCGTTAGCGGGTATATTGTAGTGTTTGCGGTTTTAGGCATCACTTTATATATTCAAAAGTTTTCTTGCATTCTCACCTAAAACAAGTTTCTGTTCTTCTTCATTTAATCCTAAATTCTTTATAAACATAATCTCATCAGAAATATCGCTCCAAGGCATATCGCTACCGAGTAATATCTTATCAGCCCCGTGCTTTTCTATGATTAATTTTGCCATATTTACAGGAATTCTTCCACAAGAAAAGGAGGTATCAAGATACACCTCTTTGCCTACCAGATGGTCTAACACTTCCTGCCACATTACGTAACCCCCGAAATGGGCGGCTACAACGGGGGTGTTTTTAAAAACGGGTAAAACCTCGGAGAGTGCCTTCGGAGTACATCTTGTGGGTGGGGACATACCGATATCGGTGCCACTGTGAAAAACGGTGATAAGACCGAGTTCTGCGATTTTCTCATAGATTTTTAACATCTTATCATCGTTCACATAAAATTCCTGGTAATCGGGATGAAGTTTGATTCCCTTAATTCCCGACTCTTTAATTTTTTCAAGCCATTCGAGAACGTCGGGACAATTCTGATTAAGTCCCGAAAATCCAATCAGATTACCGTGATTCATTTGTTTTGCAAACTCAAATACGGAATTTTGATGTCTTACAGTAGTGGCTATGTTAAGCACGACACCATAATCCACACCACAATCTTTCAGATGGGCTCTTAATCCCTCCTCCGTACCATTATAACAAGGAGGAATACCACCCGATGCAGATGATAAATTTTTAAGAGTTTTTTCTGCTAATTTATCGGGAAAGGTGTGGGTATGAAAATCGATAATCATTTAATACTATCCCTTTCTATTGGCGGCTTTAAGTCGTTGTTCTTTATTTAGTATGGTTTTTCTCAAACGGAGGGAGGTGGGAGTAACCTCAAGGAGTTCATCATCTTTAAGGAATTCCATACATTGCTCAAGACTCAAATTAACGGGAGGTGTAAGTCGAAGGGCATCATCCGATCCGGAAGCACGTGTATTGGTAAGATGTTTTTTCTTACAAACATTACAGGTGATATCTTCAGAACGGGGACTTTCACCCACTATCATTCCTTCATAAACATCCACACCTGCACCGATGAATAATCTGCCTCTGTCTTGGGTATTGAAAAGACCATAAGCGGTGCTTTCTCCTGTTTCAAACACAATTATGGAACCGCTTTGGCGGGTTTCTAAATCACCTTTATAGGGTTCATATCCATCAAAAACGTGATTCATTATACCGTTGCCGTTGGTATCACTGGCGAATTGAGAACGGTAACCCATTAAACAACGGGAGGGAATCTTAAATTCAATATGGGTCATACAGCCATCTTTGGTGGTCATATTGATAAGCTCTGCTTTACGGTTACCCAATTTTTCCATTACGGTGCCTACGTAACTTTCGGGGGTTTCTACCATCAAAAGTTCCATAGGTTCAAGAAGGTTACCCTCTTCATCACGGCTGAAAATAACCTTGGGACGGGAAATCTGAAATTCATAATTCTGACGTCGCATAGTTTCAATAAGAATAGAGAGATGAAGTTCACCTCTGCCCGACACCTTAAAGGTATCGGAAGAATCGGTTTCTTCTACCCTTAAACTAATGTTGGTTTCTATTTCCTTCATCAAACGGTCCCTAAGGTTACGGGAGGTAACATACTTACCCTCTTTACCTGCAAAGGGAGAATCATTTACAATAAAATTCATAGAAATAGTGGGTTCATCTATCTTTACAAAGGGTAAGGGTTCAGGACAGGTTACATCGCAAATTGTTTCGCCGATGTTTATTCCTTCAATGCCCGATATTGCTACCAAATCACCTACCGAGGCGGTTTGTGCTTCGGCACGGCGAAGTCCTTCGAAGGTATATAAACGTCCTATTTTGGCATTGGTTTTAGTGCCATCCTGATGAATAAGGGTAATATTCTGTCCTACATTCACACTGCCTCTTTCGACGCGACCTACACCGATTCGACCTACGTAATCATCGTGATCAACGTTGGAAATAAGAATTTGCAAGGGTTTTTCTACATCGCCTTCAGGAGCGGGGATTTCTTTAATAATGGTATCGAGAAGGGGACGAATATCGGTGGATAGATTATTATAATCAAGACCCGCTGTGCCATCTCTGCCCGATGCATAAACAACAGGAAATTCAAGTTGATCTTCTTCTGCATCAAGTTCAATGAACAGATCAAGAACTTCGTCTATAACCTCTTCAGGTCTCGCACCGTCTCTGTCTATTTTATTTATAACAACGATGGGTTTCTTGCCCAGACCCAGTGCCTTTTTAAGTACAAAACGGGTTTGAGGCATACATCCTTCAAAGGAGTCAACAAGAAGCAAAACTCCATCTACCATTTGAAGAATACGTTCTACCTCACCGCCGAAGTCGGCATGACCCGGGGTATCTACAATATTAATTTTATAACCCTCATAATGGATACCTGTATTTTTGGAAAGAATGGTGATACCTCTTTCTCTTTCAAGATCATTTGAATCCATTACGCGGTCATCAACCTGCTCGTTTTCGCGGAAGATACCGCTTTGACGGAGCATTTGGTCAACCAAGGTAGTTTTACCGTGGTCAACGTGGGCAATTATTGCAACATTTCTTATATCTTTTCTTTCTGACAC
>JAZQJN010000106.1:0-3812 GCA_045541655.1 Acutalibacteraceae bacterium | reverse complement strand
CCATAGCATTACCAATAAGGTCTTCACGAATAATAACAAGGGTAAGACCTGCACCTGCAAGGTTCTTTTGAGCACCTGCATAAAGAACACCGAATTTAGATACGTCAATGGGTTCAGAAACGATGTTGGAAGAAATATCACCAACCAAGGTTACGTCGCCACAATCGGGAATGTAGTTGTACTTGGTACCATAGATAGTGTTGTTAACGCAGATGTGAAGATAATCGGAATCGGCATTAACGTCTTCGCGGGTGATTTTGGGAATGTAAGAGAAGGTCTTATCTTTAGAAGATGCAATAATACGAGCATCGCCGTAACGGGCGGCTTCCTTTTGTGCTTTGGTTGCCCATTGACCGGTAAGAATGTAGTCTGCCTTACCGTTTTTGGTCATAAGGTTCATAGGAATCATAGCAAATTGGGAAGATGCTCCGCCTTGAAGGAACAAAACCTTATAATTATCGGGAATGTTCATAACCTCGCGAAGAAGTGCTTCTGCATCATCAATAATGGATTGGAACACCTTGGAACGGTGTGACATTTCCATAACGGATTGACCGCTGCCTTCATAATCGAGCATTTGCTCGGCTGCTTTTTTAAGAACGCCCTCGTTAAGCATAGAGGGACCTGCGGAAAAGTTATATACTCTTGACATGGTAAAAATACCTCCAAATAGAATTTCAAAATTATTGCCCAAAATAATGAGCATAAACATTATATTCTTTTGAACTAATATAGTCAAGAGAATTGTCAAAAAAATAACAATATTTTCGCAAAAATTCCCTCGAAAACGAGCAAGATTGTTAAAAACTTGAACAACTTAACTTAAAAACATAAAATCTCATCTAAAAACAAATAAAAACCGAATTAAAATTCTTTCATTTACATATAATTACTTGAAACGAAAAAGTAAAAATCAAGAAAGGACTTAAAGCGTATGAATGTATTTTTACCCGAGGGAAAACTTTTTAACACAAAGGATAACATAGCCCTTGTGTCATCTGAATCGGGAATGAGATATGCAATGAACGAGGGCAGAATATTAGAGTGGAGGGTGTCGGTTTGCGATGCTGAACACAACCTGATTGTAGAACTTCCAAAGGGAAGAGGCATTATCTCAAAGGAGGAGGGTGCTCTGGGAATAAAGGAGGGCTTAACAAGGGATATCGCCCTCATCTCAAGGGTAAGTAAGCCGGTGTGTTTTACGGTGGAGGGCATATCCGCCGATGAAAACGGGAAACCCCTATATACCCTGTCCCGCAGAAGAGCCCAAGAACTGTGCAAAGAGCAGTACATAAAAACCCTGAAAGCAGGGGACGTGATAGATGTAAAGATCACCCATAACGAACCCTTTGGTGCCTTTTGCGATGTGGGATGCGGGATATGTTCATTAATCCCCATTGACTGTATATCGGTGTCGAGGATATCTCACCCTAAGGATAGATTTTACGTAGGTCAGGATATTAAAGCGGTTGTTAAGGCAATAGATATCGATGGTCGCATATATCTTACCCATAAGGAATTGCTCGGAACCTGGGAGGAGAACGCGGCTCTTATCTCTCAGGGTGAAACCGTATCGGGAATTATCCGTGCAGTGGAGGATTACGGTTGTTTTGTGGAGGTGTTTCCCAATCTTGCGGGACTTGCCGAAATTAAGGAGGACGTAAAGGTCGGTCAACGCTGTTCGGTATATGTTAAGAATATTATCCCTGAAAAAATGAAGGTGAAACTTATCATTGTGGAGGCCTTTGATGGAGATTATAAAGCGTCTGTAAATAGATATTTTGTAACCGATAATCATATAAACCAGTGGAATTATTCACCTGAATCTTGTCCTAAATATATTGGAACAATGTTTGAATAAACAAATCCCCCATTCCGTGTTTCACGGAGTGGGGGATGCTTTTAAGTGTTGTTTTTAATTTGTTCCACTGCAAGTAGGTCGCACCTTTCGTTTTCGGGATGCCCTGCATGACCTTTAACCCACACGATTCGCACCTCTTGAGTATCTAAAAGATCAAGTAGTTTTTGCCACAAATCGGAGTTAAGGGCGGGTTTTTTATCCGCCTTTTTCCATCCGTTTTTCTGCCATGAACGAGCCCAACCCTTATCTATTCCGTCGGCAACGTATTTTGAGTCGGTACAAAGTGTTACACTGCACTTTTCTTTAAGGGCAGATAATCCTTCAATAACGGCGGTCAGTTCCATTCGGTTGTTGGTGGTTTCCTTCTCAAAGCCCGACATTTCTTTCACTCTGTTGTTGTATCTTAGCACCACGCCCCATCCACCGGGGCCGGGATTGCCCGAACAGGCACCATCGGTAAATAATTCAACCTCTTTAAGCATTAGTTATCAATCCTCACTAATTATTTGCAACACCCAAAGTGATTTTTACAGCATAGGTTGTTCCGCTGCGGTATACAACCAAGGTAGCGGTATCACCGGGATCGCATTTATCCTTCTCGCTGGTGAAGGTAGCGATATCGGTAACTGCCTTACCGTTGAATTTGGTAATAATATCTCCTCTTTCAATACCCGAGTCATCAGCAGGGCTGTCTTCTGCAACATTTTCAACAACTACACCTGCGGGATATCCATATTGCTTGAGCAGGGTAGAGGTATAATAACTCGAAAGGGATATACCAAGATAAGGTTTGGGACTGTTTTGCTTGTTTATAATTCTATCGCAAATTTCCTTCATATCGTTAACGGGAATGGCAAAGCCCATACCTTCATAACCGTCGCCCGAAAGTTTGGCACTGTTTACACCGATGAGTTTTCCTTGACTGTCGGTTAATGCACCGCCGGAGTTACCGGGATTTATGGCAGTATCGGTTTGAATAAGAGTGATTTCGCTGGAACTTTCAAGTTGAATGGTGCGGTTAAGCCCGCTGATAATCCCCATAGAAACCGAACCGGAGAAGTTAAGTCCACCGGGATTACCTACCGCAATAGCGGTTTGACCAACCACAATTTTATCGGAATCACCAAGTTCAATGGGAGTAAGACCTGTCTTTTTCACCTTAATAACTGCCAGGTCGGCACTAACGTCATAACCTACCACGGTAGCTGAAATGGCATTTTCTAAATCATTATAAAGATAAACCGAAACTTTACCACTATTTTTTACTGCGTTTTCAATAACATGATAATTGGTGATGATGTGCCCGTCAGTATTGTATATGATGCCTGAACCTTGGCTTTGTGCGGTTTGATTTCCGTAAAAGAAGTTATAGTTTTCGAAGGTAACCATAATTCCAACTACCGAAGGATTAACCTTTTCGGCAACCGCAACGGCTGCGGTTTCGGCGGTGGCATCTATTACAATATTTTTAGTTCCCTCATCCTCCGATCCTGAAACAGATGAGTCGGTATTTTTATTGGAAGAGGTGTCGCTAAATAAAAGAGCAAATCCACCCGCACCAAAAGAAAGGGCAATAATGCAGGTAAGAATACTCGATACAATGGCGGTAGCTGCCGAAGAAAAAAGCACTGTACCCATTGTAATCTTTTTTTCTTGTCCTTTTTGCGAATCGGTCGAGATGTAGGGCTTTGCATAGGATTGTTCAGGTGCTGAAGCCGAACCGTTTACAAAAGGACTATATTCGTTTTGAGGGGAATAAGACCTTTCCACCGAAGGTGTTACATCTACTGGGTCAACATTAGGAATATTATTGAATTCGCCGTTGTTCTGAAACTCATTCATAAGAATAATTCTCCTTAAAACTATGTTTTGGATATCAATTACCACTCTATACCAACATACTAACATTATTTTATGTCATTTATTTTATAATGATGTAAAGTCGGATCGT
>JAZQJN010000105.1:0-5756 GCA_045541655.1 Acutalibacteraceae bacterium | reverse complement strand
GTACGGCATCCCATATATGCACATTCGGTTTCGGGACGTCCTTCTTTATAATATTGGAGATTGTAAGGAGCATCAAGGAAGGAGAAGTTGGGGAACAATCTCTTTGCACTGACTCTGCAGGCAAGTTTGAAGAGATCGTAGTTAACGTCATCTTTATTGTAGTTGATACCCTCTTTTACCTTGAAGATGTGGATGGGGAAAATGGGGGTTTCGCCATTACCCAAACCTGCTTCGGTAGCAAGAAGAACGTTACGGATAACCATTCTGCCTTCGGGGGTGGTATCGGTACCATAGTTAATTGAAGAGAAGGGGATTTGAGCACCTGCACGGGAATGCATTGTATTAAGGTTATGAACAAATGCTTCCATTGCCTGATAGGTAGCTCTTTCGGTTTCGGCATTTGCTTTATCCAAGGCAAATTTTTGTGCCTTTTCGACAATATCGAAATCGAATTTATCGGTAAGGAGTTTGTACTCTGCCTCTTGATATCCGTTATCGTTACCAAGGGTGGGAACAACACCGTTGATCTTTTCGATTTCTGCCATAATATCTTCGGCAATATGCTCGGCATTATCTACACCTGCAAGGAGTTCAAGTGCCTTGGCAAGATTCTTGCGATAAAGTTTTTTGTAGGTTTTGGCAACGCCCTTTGCAAGAGCATAGTCAAAGTTGGGGATAGACTGACCGCCGTGTTGGTCGTTTTGGTTGGACTGAATAGCGATGGCTGCAAGTGCAGAATAACTTGCGATATCGTTAGGTTCTCTGAGGAAACCGTGACCGGTGGAGAATCCGTTGGTGAAAAGACGATCTAAGTCGATTTGACAGCAGGTAGTGGTAAGGGTTAAGAAGTCAAGGTCGTGGATATGAATATCGCCTTCACGGTGTGCCTTGGAATGAGAGGGTTTAAGAACGTACATCTCATAGAACTGCTTGGCACTTTCGGAACCGTATTTGAGCATGGTCCCCATTGCGGTATCACCGTCGATGTTAGCATTTTCACGTTTGATGTTGTTTTCTTTTGCATCGTGATAGGTAAGACCCTCTAAGGTTTTCATAAGGCGGGTGTTCATTTCACGAATGCGGGTACGCTCTGCACGATAGATAATGAATTCTTTGGCGGTTCTTGCGTGACCGTTTTCGATAAGAACCTTTTCAACAGCATCTTGTACCTGCTCAACGGTAGGTTCACTAATACCTAAATCGTTTTCTAAATAATCGCAAACCTTTGCAGCAAGTTCATTTGCCATATCTTCGTCCTGACCGCCGATGGCTTGTGCGGCCTTGAATATGGCTATTGCGATCTTGTCCACATTGAAATCTGTGGTTCTACCATCTCTTTTTCTAATGGTTGTAATCATTGTGTTCCCTCCATATTCATACACAATATATTGTGATTTGTTTTCTTGCAAGGCACATTATATACCACATTATTCTAAATTGCAAGTACTTTTTTCAATATTTTTTCACTATTTTTTTGTATATTTTGAACAATACCATTAAAGGGACAAAAAAGCCGAAGGATTTTCATCCTTCGGCTTTGATTTTAGGTGTTTAGAAATTAAAGAGCTGCCTTTGCTTTTTCAACGAGGGAAGCGAATGCTGCTTTGTCGTTGATAGCGATTTCGGAAAGCATTTTACGATTGAGTTCGATACCTGCTTTTTTAAGGCCGTTCATAAAGGTAGAATAGTTCATACCTTCTGCACGGGCAGCAGCGGAGATACGGGTGATCCACAAACGACGGAAGTCACGTTTTCTGTGTTTACGACCGATGTATGCGTATTGACCGGATTTCATAACTGCTTGTTTAGCAGTTTTGAAAAGTCTTGCTTTAGAACCAAAATAACCTTTGGCAAGTTTTAATACCTTTTTTCTTCTTTTGCGCGTCATAAGTGCGCCTTTAACACGTGCCATATTAATAATCCTCCGTAATTCTTATTTGTAAGGTACGAGACGCTTGATCTGAGCTACGTTAGTAACGTCAGCTACAACGCTCTTGCGAAGATTTCTCTTGCGTTTAGTGGACTTTTTGTTGAGAATGTGGGATTTGAATGCGTGACCTCTGATGGGTTTACCATTCTTGGAGAGTTTGAAACGCTTTTTTGCCCCACTATGGGTTTTAATTTTGGGCATAATCTTTTCCTCCTAAAATATTATACTTGTTTTTATAACCTACGCTTTTTTGGGAGCCAGGAACATAAACATATTTCTGCCTTCCATTTTGGGTTGCTTTTCTACCGAAGCAGCATCATTGAGGGTTTCTGCAAAGCGGAGCATAGTTTCCATACCGATTTCGGAATGACCTAACTCACGACCGCGGAAACGGATAGATACCTTAACCTTGTTGCCGTCTTTAAGAAATTTTCTTGCGTGATTGGCTTTGGTCTGAAAATCGTGGGTATCAATGTTGAATGAAAGTCGAATTTCTTTGATTTCAATAACGTGTTGATTCTTTCTGGCTTCTTTTTCGCGTTTTGCTTGTTCAAAACGGAATTTGCCATAGTCCATAATTTTGCAAACGGGGGGGACAGCGTTAGGAGCAATTTTAACCAAGTCTAAATCTTTAGATTCGGCAAGTTCTAATGCCTGTGCCGCCGACATAATGCCTAATTGTTCGCCGTTATCTGCGATAACTCTAATCTCTTTGTCACGGATTTCCTCGTTGACGGAATGTTCTGCCTTACTGATACTGAAGCACCTCCAAAAATTCAACAAAAAAAGATGGGCTTTTTACCCATCTTCAACATACAAACAAACTACCCCAAAAGGAGCAGGTAAATTTGAATATTGACCGGTAGACACATTTAAGGTCGTACGGTGAGACGGGTGTACCGCTACTTTGTTGTAATGGGATTATACAACACAAATCCCCCTTTGTCAAGCAAAATTTCATATTTTTATTTATAAATTCTATCCACTATCCTTTTGAATATGGGGGCGGCGGACACACTTCCCGTTTCGCCGTCCTCCACAAGTACCGCGATTACGTATTCGGGATTGTTTATATTGGTTGCTCCCACAAACCAGGCCTGGTTTATCTTTTGACCGTTTTTATTTATCATTCCCGTTTCGGCGGTGGCGGTCTTTCCTGCTGCCGACACATTATCCGGTTTACCGCTTTTACCGGTCCCCTCCTCCACAGTTTTATACATCATTTTCATAAGAATATCGGCGGTTTTGCCCGACATTATCCTTACTCCCTTTTCGGCGGGGTAATATTTCGTATTATTGTTTTTATCCTTTTCGGCGGTTACTAAAACAGGGGGATAATACACCCCTCCGCTACTGATTGCACCATAGGCAAGTGCCATAGTCAGGGGAGTTGCCATTAAATCCCCCTGCCCTATAGAAAAGTTAGCAAGGGCGGATAGATTTTCGAGTTTTTTTAGGGAGGTGATTACACCTCCATCCACATCATATTCTTTATATAATGTAAAAGATTTATCGAAGCCCATCTTTTTTGCCATTTGACACACACTCTCTGCACCGATATCCCGTGCTAAATTTATGAAGTAACAATTGCAGGATGCCGACAGGGCATTCTCCATATTAAGCGTACCGTGTCCCTCTTTTTTATGACACATAAACACGTTTCCATTTAGGTCTATTTTTCCGTCGCAACTATAACTTTTATTTGGTGATACTCCGCTCTCCAAGGCAGCAGCAACAACACACACCTTAAATATTGATCCCAAATTATACTGCGAAACAGTTCTATTCATAAAGGGGCTATCATCACTATTTAGTGCCTCAGATATATTATTGTAAGCAAAAGTGGGGGATGAAGACAGGGCGATTATCTCCCCTGTTCCCGATTTTATCACCGCCACCGCACCCTTTACCTTTGATATTTCACTATCACATATCTCTTGAATATTTCGGCTTATGGTGGTTGTTATTCCTGTTTTGTAGATATTGGAATTATCCTTAATCTCTGCCTTAACCCCTAAAAGAGGGCCTCCCACCGCATCGGTCTGAAACACTACCGAGGTGGAATTCTGATTATATAAAATGTTGTTATATGCCTTTTGTATTCCGCACACCGCATCACCGTCGGAGTTTAAATATCCAAGCAGATGTATGGCGGTATTTTTGTTTTCATCATTATCGTAACATATAAAAACGTATGCATCATCACACTCAAAATCGTGGGGGACCTCCACCGCTATAGGTTTGCCTTTTTTAAGTTCAGCAGATATTTCATCGGCTCTGTCTTTTTCAAAATATTTATATAAAGCGGTTGCGGTTTGCGGAGTGGCAACAAGCACCGCCATCTTCACCATTTTGTTATTGCTCAAATGCTCACCGTTGCGGTCGAATATCGTGCCTCTTGGCAGGTCAACGTTTATTGTCATTGTGGATTGGGTGGTGGCTGTTTTTTTATATCCGCTCCCCACCGTAAGATAAAACAATCGAAAAAATGTGACTATAAACAACACAAGCATAATAAACAATATAAAGTATGTCCGTTTCATAATTTTCGCCATAAATATTCCCTCCCGAAGTATTATCTCCGAGAGGGGTTGTTTTATAGCATTATATGGAATTTTTATTAGAAAATTTGAATGGGTTCAATAGATTTTGCAATGCCTGTGGCCTTGTCAATATCTATAACCGCACCGCAGAGATAGCATTCACCCTCTGCTGCGGAAAATCTTACAGGGAGTTTATCCTTCATAAGCGATATTGACTGTTCAGGACACACTCCAAGCACCGAATTGTAGGGTCCCGTCATACCAAGGTCGGTGATATAGGCGGTGGAATTGCCTATGATTTGGGCATCGGCGGTGGGGGTATGGGTATGGGTGCCAAGCACTGCGGATACTCTGCCCTCAAGGTAATATCCCATTGCCTTTTTTTCGGAGGATGCTTCGGCGTGGAAATCCACAATAATAATCTTGCATCCGTCATCCTGTGCCCTCTTTACAAGGCGGTCGGCACAGTCAAAGGGGGATTCAAGGGCATCCATATATACAGTCCCTTGGATATTTATAATGGCGGCAAGATATGACCCTTTATCTACAACACAATATCCGCTTCCCGGGGCGTTTTTGGGGAAGTTATCGGGACGGAGAATAAAGGGATTAGTGGATAATGTATCGTATATCTCCCGGCGGCGGAAGGAATGATTGCCACCAGTAATAACGTCGGCACCACTCTCCAATATATGTTGTGCGGAATATGGGGTAATTCCGTTTCCATCGGAGGAGTTTTCACCATTCACCACCACTAAATCGGCATTATAAAGTTTTTTGAGTTGAGGCAGGCGTTTTCGAAGGAATTCACAACCCGAGGAGGACACAACGTCCCCTATGGCGAGAACAATCATATTGTCCCCTCTTTTCTATATAAAGTATGCAAAATCATTTTGCCATAAAGTATCTTTTTTGTCAATGACCTATTATTAAAGTTACATATTGGTTTGTGATTTCTTTACATTTATGTAATTTGACATTTAAAATGTAAAATGGTAAAATTTGCTCAGGTATTTATTAAAATGCCTAATATAAGTTTTATACTTTTTATATTAAAGGAGAAAAAAATTATGTGCGGAATAGTTGGTTACGTAGGAAAAAATCAAGCCGCTCCCATCCTTTTGGACGGACTCGCAAAACTGGAATACCGCGGTTACGACTCTGCCGGTATTGCAAACATTGTAGACGGTAAAATCGAAATCAACAAGGCAAAGGGTAAACTTGAAGTTCTTTCTAACCTTGTTGAAGGCGGTGCCAAAATCAACTCCACCATCGGTATTGGC
>JAZQJN010000104.1:0-25466 GCA_045541655.1 Acutalibacteraceae bacterium | reverse complement strand
GTGGTGTTTTTTGCAGGGAGAATACTATCCCCTACCATATTCTGAACAGTTCCTATGAGACCCACTTTATGACCGTTGCTCTCTAAAATATGTTTAAGGAGCATACAGGTTGAGGTCTTTCCGTTTGTTCCTGTTACGCCTACAAGTTTAATCTTCTTTGCAGGATCACCAAAGTATTTTCCGCACATTAATGCATATTCTTTACGAGTATTCTCTACTATAATTTGGTTTTCTAAACCTAAGTCTTTTTCACAAACAATTACTGCGGCTCCATGCTCTACTGCTTTTTCGGCAAATTTATGCCCGTCAACAGAAACTCCGTTGATGCAAACAAATACATCTCCTTCATCCACTGTTCTTGAATCACAGGTAACCTTACCCACCTCGATATCTTTAAGATGAGCATAATTGTCATTTAAATTTTCAAGAAGTTCATACAATTTCATCTAAATCAGTTCCTCGTAAAGTATTATTCAACGCTGTCCGCATATCTAAACCAAACGGTTATTACGGTACCCGCCTCTACTTCTTTCCCTGCTTCTATGCTTTGTTTATAGGATATCGCTCCGGTTGCACCTTCGGCAACGCCTTTTATTACAACATTAAGTCCTGCGTTTTTAGCAGTGCTTTCTACACCTGACATTGTCATTTTTGTAAGGTCAGGTACCAACGCCTTCTTATTCTCTTCCTCTTCGGTATAAAGAACAACTGTGCTTCCTTGAGGCACACTTACTCCTGCACCGGGAGCTTGACGAATAATTTTTTCACCATTTCCTACTATTTTTACATTTAGTTTTCCGTTTGAAAGGGTTGTATTAGCTGTTTCTATATCAAAGCCAACCACATTTGGAACGGTTATGTTTAGAGATGCATATTCATCGTCGGTATAAATTGCTTCAACACCCAAATAGGGTAACACTTCGCCCATAATGCTTGCGGCTACAGGGGCTGCTACGGCACTTCCGTAATAACTGCTTCCGTGGGGTTCGTCAACCATTACAAGAATAGCGTATTCAGGTTTTTCTGCAGGTGCGAATCCGCAGAAGGAAGCAATTTTTTCTTCACTGTCCTTTTTATCTATTTTTTGAGATGTACCGGTTTTACCGCACATTCTATAACCTGCTACATAGGCATTCTTACCTGATCCGTTATTTACGGTGGATAGAAGCATATCGCAAATATTCTTCGAGGTTTCTTCCGATATTACTTGCCGTACAACGGTGGGTTCAATGGTTTCAATCGTGTTTCCGTTGTTATCTTTAATCTCTTTTACAACGTGAGGTGTGATATATCTTCCTCCGTTACAAGAAGCGGCAACCGCTGTGATTAGTTGAATAGGTGTAACACGGAAAGTTTGACCGAATGATTCAGATGCAAGTTCAACAGGTCCCATATTTTTATCGGTATAATAAATTGCATCCATTTCACCCGGAAGGTCAATACCTGTTTTTGATGTAAATCCGTAACTTTTGAAATATTTATAGAAGGTTTTTACGCCAAGTCGTTGACCTATTTCTATAAAGGCAGGGTTACAGGAATTCTCAAAAATATTGGTCATATTTTGATGCCCGTGGCCCGAAAGTTTGTGACAATTATATCTTGTTCCGGAAATGACAATATATCCCGGACAGTCAAATGCAGAATTCTTATTGACTTTATTTTCTTCCATAGCCGCCGAACCGGTGATAATTTTAAATACTGAACCGGGCTCGTAGGTTTCGGTTATGGCTTTGTTTTTCCAAAGTTCCTCAATCTTTTTAGATTTTGCATCCTTTTGTTCCTCTTCAGGAAGTTCGGCTATTTGATCAAGGATACTCTGGTCGGTAATAGTAAAGGGGTTATTTGGATCAAAATCTTGTTTGGTTGCCATAGCCACAATTTCACCGGTGTTAACATTCATTATGATACAGCATCCACGATTTGTTGCAGAGTTCGAAATTACCGCTTCTTCAAGGTATTTTTCCGCAACACCCTGAACATATTCGTCGATAGTAAGTACAAGGGATTTTCCTTGTTCCGCTTCTACCATAGTTTCGTAGTTAAAAGGCATATCGCTGCCCAAAGCATTCTTAGATGCAACCAATTTGCCGGGAACGCCTTGCAACGTGCTTTCGTATTGATATTCAATACCTGCAAGGCCTTGATTATCATCCCCTACAAAGCCAAGCACTGTAGAGGCAAGACTACCATTGGGATAATATCTTTTACTTGACTCTTCAAGTCCTATTATTCCTCCAAGGGAATTTTCACTTATAAATTCTCTGACCTTTTTGGCTACGTTTTCTTCTACCTTAGTTTTAACCCTGACATAAGATGTCTTCTTTTGGGTCATTTCGTATATCTTATCTCGTTCTACCCCTAAAATCTCCGATAGCCCGTCAGAAATCAGACGGGCTTGTTTGTCACTTTGACTATCATTTTTATCTATATCCATAGGGGTTATATACACCGTCCACACTGTGGCACTCGTTGCAAGTATTTCTCCTTTACAATCGTATATTGTGCCTCTTTTGGCAGTGAGTGATACGGTGGTCAACTGTTGGGCGGCGGCTTTTGCGGCGTATCCGGGACCTTTAATAATGGATTGATACAAAAGACCTAATCCTGCTCCACCGAATCCCACTATTGCTATTATAAGTCCTATGGCCATCATTCGTTGCCACATACTTTTTGTCGGTGCTCCCATTACTGTAGATGCATCTTTAGTGAAATCCATTGTGCCACCTTCCCTCATTTGAAATTAATATGTAAATGTTAGGGTTATTATTACATTAAAATAGTGCTAAGAATTTTTCTACAATATTTAACTCACCTGTAATTTCGGTCGTGTCAGTATCGTAAATATTTATGTATCTCATCTGTGATGCAACGGGTTTTTGCATTCCTGCTTCTTCTGCCGCTTTTTCAATATTTTCATAAGATACTTTTCCATCCAATTCCATTTGCAAACGAACTTGTTCACTTTTCATTTGCTCAATTTGTTTTTCGGTTTTGGATATTTGATCGGTGGTTTCGGTCGCTTTAACATTTCCGTTTATTTGGAAAAAGAAAAGCAAGAGCACCAAAGCACCAACAGATATGATGGTTGCCATCTTTTTAAATCCTAAAGCAGGACGTGGGACATTTTTTGTATTAACAGTGTTTTGTTTACTTTGATTATTTTTCTTTGCCTTTTCGTTTTGGGGGATATCTACTACAGATGCTTTTTTCTTATCTTCAAATAATGAAAAATCGTAGGCATCATTATAATAGTAATTCATTTCACTTTCCTCCTGATTTGGCTTCCTTAATTTTATTTATCTTATCTTTTGGATTGCTCTTAATTTCGCACTCCTTGAACGAGGGTTTACTTCAAGTTCTTCATCGCTTGCAGTTACGGGATTTTTTAAGACAAGTTTACCTTCGGGCGTTTTTCCACAAACACAAACGGGGAATTCTTTAGGACATTCACAACCTTTACACCTTGAGGCAAAACTTCTTTTAACCATTCTGTCCTCTAACGAATGGAAGGTTATAACCGCCAAAATGCCCCCAACCTTCAACACATCGAAAGCATCGTCAAGTGCTTTTTGCAAAGCGTCAAGCTCTCCGTTGACCTCAATTCTGAGTGCCTGGAAACATCTTCGGGCAGGGTGTCCGTCCCTTTTTGATGCAGCGGGAACACTATCAGATATAATCTGTGCAAGTTCTAATGTTCTTTCTATTTTTTTAGTTTCACGACGTTTCACAATTTCTCTCGCAATTTTTCGGGAGAATTTTTCTTCGCCGTATTCAAAAAATATTCGAGCCAATTCTTCAGCCGATAACGTATTTACTAAATCAGTTGCGGTGGGGCCTGTATCCCCCATTCGCATATCAAGATATGCATCATTATGAAAAGAGAAACCTCTTTCGGGAGTATCCAACTGATGGGATGATACTCCAATATCAAGAAGTATTCCGTCAGCACCGTCAATTCCTTCGGATGCTGCGATGGACTTAATATCGGAGAAATTCCCCTTTACCACCTTGGCGGTATTATAAGGTTTTAGTCGTTCACTTGCCGCTTTAATTGCATCGTTATCTCTATCAATAGCAAGTAATCTGCCACCTGTTAATCGTTTGGCAATTTCGGAACTGTGTCCTCCACCACCTGCGGTACCATCAATATACGTACCATTAGGGTCTATGTGTAATGCCTCTATAGTTTCGTTAAGGAGCACCGATATATGATTAAATTCCATAAACTTGGCACTCCTTTCGATTTCCTCTACATATAATTATTAAAAGTGAATTTTTTCAAGCAAGGGAATAAGTTCGGCATCGGTAACCGCTTCTTGTTTTTCTTGCCATCTTTCTATGCTCCACACCTCTACCCTACTGGTAGCACCTACAAACATAACCTGACCTTTAAGTCCCGCAAAATCGGTGAGTATTTGACCAAAGCTGATTCTGCCTTGAGAATCGGGACTTACATCCTGTGCACTTCCTGCAAAGTGACGGGTTAAAATGGTGGACTCGTTAAAGGAAAGGCCTCTTATGTTTTCTTGGAGTTTGTTCCATTCATCATAAGACATCATAAAAAGGCATCCGTCTATTCCTTTGGTTACGATAAATGAATCGCCTAAAGAGGTGCAAAACTTCTTCGGAACTGCGGCACGGTTTTTTTCATCAAAATTGTGTTTATAACTTCCGACTAACATAAGAATCTCCTTTCATAGATTTTTTAGCAGTATTGTTTTAAAAATCCCCACCAGAGTGGAAATCTTCACCACCATTCACCACTTGACCTTAATTATAGGTATATTTTCACCCTTTGTCAAGGGATTTTTTATAATTTTAACCATTTGTAACTATTATTTTTTCTTCGAATTGTGGTGACTTTTTTAGTTGGACACTATATATTGTGGTGACAAAAAAATCAACAAAATAAAAGAACATTTGTTGCGAAATAAACAGCGTTTTTATAGTCTTTTTCAGGGATTTATCCCCACAATTCTACTATGAAATATTACTTGAAAAGACATTTGTTATATGGTAAGATTTATTTGATATATAAAATCCGCACACACTAAAGAGAGGTTTTTCTTTTGGGAATAATTGAGATAATCGGTATCGCCCTTACCTTAGCGTTAGACGCCTTCGCAGTATCCTCTGCTACAGGGATGGGTAGCAAAAATTTCAAACTCACCACCGCTCTTAAAATGGGTTTGTGTTTTGGGTTCTTTCAATTTGGTATGCCGCTTATCGGATACTGTTTAGGCAATTCTTTTGCCGAAAAGATATCCGCCATAGACCATTACATAGGGTTTGCCCTCCTTTTGTTAATTGGCGGCAAAATGATATTTGATACCATTAAAGAGTGGAAAGATGAGGATGCCGATTCGCTTATAGCAGATACACTATCGGTACTGCTTATTCAGGGTGTAGCCACCAGCATTGACGCTCTTGCAACCGGTGTTACATTTGCATTTACTGAGGTAAACGTTATCTTGGCGGCAGGCATTATCGGCATCGTTGCATTTATTCTGTCATTTGCAGGAGGATATTTGGGCAAATTTATTGGTTCCTCCCTTGGCAAGTGGGCATCAATCGTGGGCGGTCTTGTGCTTATTGGCATTGGTACAAAGATGCTTGTCGAGGGAATTCTTTGCTAAATTAGATTTTTGAGGTTGTTTTATGGAAAGCAAAATTAAACTCAAAAACAGAATAACCGTCCTTTCGGGTATTGGCGAAAAAAAGGCGGTGATGTTTTCTCGTTTAGGAGTAAACACCGTCCGCTCTCTCATATACTATTATCCTCGTTACTATGAGGATTGGCAAAATTTATCCACCGTCTCATCCGCTCCATTTGGGCAGAAATCCACCGTCAAGGTCAGAATTTCGGGCAGTGCAGTATCCCGACCCACCCGTTCAGGCGGTACCATCTACACATCCTTTGGCACCGATGGTACAGCCATTCTTAAAATTATTATTTTCAACAATAAATATGCCGCCGGAAAACTTACCCCCGGGGATGAATTTATACTCCACGGCGTTATTGGGGGGACCTTTTCTCAACGAGAAGTAACATCTCCGGATATTAAAAAAGCCACGGATTGCAAGGGTATATATCCCGTTTACGGTTGCACAAAGGGGCTCAACTCAAACGCAATTAGTGATGCGGTTAAGAAGGCACTTGACGGGGTTATTCCAAACATGGAAGACCCCCTACCCTTATCTCTCAGAGAAAAATATAATCTTTGTGAGCTAACCGATGCGTTAAAAAACATCCACTTCCCCGAAAGTTTTGAAAAGTTGCAAGATGCAAGGCGAAGACTGGTATTTGAAGAACTTTTGATACTGCAACTCGGTATGTTCCGACTGAAAAACCGTGTCCGTTCTCATGATGGATTTATTATTGAGAAAAAACACATAAAAGATTTCCTACCACTTCTCCCCTTCACACTTACAACCGCACAATCCACTGCCGTTACAGAGGCACTTAATGATATGTCAAGCGGTCTTGTTATGAACCGTCTTTTAGAGGGAGACGTTGGTTCGGGTAAAACCGCGGTTGCCGCCGCCCTTATGTTCGCAACCGCAAAAAGCGGTATGCAGTGCGGGTTTATGGCACCCACATCCATTTTGGCATCACAACATTTTGATACACTTAAAGAAATATACAAAAACACCGATATCACCATCGAATTACTTGTAGGGTCGATGTCAACTAAAACAAAGAATGATATTTATCGCCGATTAAAAAGCGGTGAGATAGATATTATTGTTGGTACCCACACCCTCTTTCAAAAGAAGGTTGAGTTTAAAAACTTAGGTCTTGTTATTACCGATGAACAACATCGTTTTGGTGTAGCACAGAGAAATGCCCTTACATCCAAAGGTAAGAGTCCTCATCTGCTTGTTATGACGGCCACACCTATCCCCCGCACCCTCTCCCTTGCAATATTCGGTGATTTGGATATATCCGTTCTTGATGCTCTGCCTAAAGGTCGTCAACCCATTGACACCTACTGTGTAACCACCAATTTCAGAGAAAGAATATACAAATTCATTAAAAAGCACATTGCCGAGGGCAGGCAGGCATATATTGTTTGTCCTGCGGTGGAAGAATCCGAAGGGGATTTAGTATCTGCCAAGGAATATTTTGAAAAACTAAAAGCAGATGATTTTAAAGGATATAATATCGGCCTTCTTCACGGCAAAATGAGTGAAAAAGAAAAGAATGAAGTTATGCAGGATTTTTGTGATAACAAAATATCCCTGCTCATATCCACCACCGTTGTCGAGGTAGGTGTTGACGTGCCGAATTCGGTTATTATGTCAATAGAAAACGCCGAGAGATTCGGTCTTTCTCAACTGCATCAATTACGCGGTCGTGTTGGCAGAGGTAAACACAAATCCTACTGTATTCTCATTTCAGATATTAAGAGTGAAGAAGCAAAGGAGCGTTTTGACGTGCTTTGCAACAGTACCGACGGTTTTAAAATTGCCGAAGCCGACCTCAAACAAAGAGGTGCAGGCGATTTCTTCGGTAAACGTCAGCACGGACTCCCCGAATTAAGAATCGCCGACCTAATAAAGGATATTGACATTATTAAGGAATCGGGAAAGGCAGCAAAAGATATACTGTCAGATGACCCCTTACTTGAAGACCAAGATAACAAATATTTGAATATCCTTGTAGAGAGATTGTTTGGCGAAAACGGTCAGACACTCAACTGATTTTATAAAAATTATCCCGGTTTTTAAAAAGTTATAATTGACAAACCATATTTTTGGTTGTATAATGTATCTCGCCCTTTGAACAAAGGGCAAAACGCTGGTGTGGCGGAATAGGCAGACGCCCGGGACTTAAAATCCCGTGATGGCAACATCGTACCGGTTCGACCCCGGTCACCAGCACCAACACAAAAGGCACTGCGAAATGCAGTGCCTTTTGTGTTGGTGCAACTAAGTGTGCCTATTGGCACGTGAAGCACACCTTTGGTGCATGAAGTTTGCCTTCGGCAAATGAAGTGCCCTTCGGGCGAGATTTCGCACACTTAACTTCATTTTGTGCAAGGCACAAAACATCATACCGACAATGTCGGTGCATCATTTGGGCGTTAGCCCATACTTCATTTAATTATTGAAAACAGCAGTTATCTATGCTACAATATTTTTATCAATTATCTTTACGAGGTTTTATTTATGAGAAGTGATATTTGCAGTATTCCTGTTGAGGAGGTTTTTGAGCCGAAGGACGGTTGTCCTCTTTGCCGTCTCTATTCAATGTTGGAAGACCGTATGCTTGAATATATTACAGGGGCTGCTATGATGGAACCCGACGTTCGCAAGGAAACCAACAAATACGGCTTTTGTTTTAAACATTTTAAAGGAATGTTAAACCGTCGCAACCGTTTGGGCGTTGCCCTTATTCTTGACAGCCATTTGGCTCAAATAGAAAGCGACCTTTTCGGGGGTATCATTAAGGCGGGGGATTCTGCAAAAGTTTCCCGAATTAACAAACTTAACGATTCCTGTTTTGTATGCGAAAACATTGATAAAAACTTTAGTTCTATTGTAAACAACGTTTTCAAGCACTATGAAAATGAGCGGGATTTCAGAAAACTTGTTGCCGAGCAGGAGACCTATTGTCTTCCCCACTACGCTTTGCTGATGTCCCTTTGTGAGAAGAATCTATCCCGCCGTTACAAGGATGAATTCAAAAAAGCGATAACCGAAATTGCACAAAAAAATATGGCGGAACTTCGCAGTGACGTCCGCCATTTTTGTGATATGTATGATTACCGAAACACAGGTGAGGATGCCGATTGGGGCAACTCAAAAGATTCCCCCGAACGTTCGGTAATGTTTTTGACCTCAAGAGACCCTGAAGAAAAATAATTAAAGTGCAAAATCTTCTGCTGTGAATTTTCCAAAATCCACAGGAGTTTTTGCATCCCTTTTAAGCGGATCATACACGTATTTTCTACATTTGCCGTCGGGGTCAACTATACCCTTTTTCATACAAACTACCGCCGATTTATCGGTGGAAAGTCTGCCGTGCTCACATAGTCGGCAGACTTTTTCATTTTTATTTGTAAATTCCGAATTCTTCATTCGTTTTATTCTCCTTTTTCGAGATTATCCTTATGGTGTAGTGGAGCATAACTCCTGCTGTAAGCACCAGACAAACCGAAGTTATGGGGGTCGATGATATACCGAACTTTCCTGGGGAGGTCATATTAGATATTACCTCCTCGTAACGCCAAAGTTCAATTTCGGGGAATATTTTAAGTGTTACCCAGGTTAAAAAGCAGGATAATACTCCCTTAAACGCCTGAACAGAAAATATCATCCACCATTTCGGACTAAACTCCTTTGAAAGTGCCACGATTTGGAACAGGACACACATCCCGCCGAAGGAGGTCACCGCAGAAATCAATGGGAGTGTCCCCCCACCCGCCGACAACATAGCACAAGAGGAGGTCACCTCCCCCAAAGCCGATATTATCACGGTTAGTCTGCCGAAGGGAATATATGAAAAGATTTCATTAAGCCCAAAGAAAAGCACCACAAAACCGCAAAGGAAAAGCATCGACGTGGATGCCTTCATAACCCCCTCCACAAAAGCATCGGCAAGGGATAAATATCCTGTCTTTACACCTTCGTTCCAACGAGGGTGTTTTTTTGATACTTTAGGTGTTAATCTCGTTACTAAAATCAGGGTTATCAGTGATGTCAGCAAATTAATAAGGAAGATTATCCAACCGATTTTCGCCGAAAACAACATTCCCTCCCCCACCGCTAAAACAAGAAAAGCGGGAGAAGAATTTATAGAAAACATAAGCACCGTTTGAGCGGTATCTTTATCGGTTAGACCTTTTTTTACAAGGGTGTTAAGCAGGGCAGCACCTACGGGATATCCACCTATTAAAGACATCAGATATACCGAGAAAAAGTTATAGTATTTACCCATTAAAAGTTTTGCGGGATGTTTGAATATTTTGTTTAGAAAATCCGCACCGCCCGAAAACTGAAAGAAATTACACAGTGCCATAAAGGGGAAAAGGGACGGAATAACCATTACGGTACAAGCGGTAATTCCGCTTATTATTCCCACCTTTGTCTGGGCTGAATAGATTGAGAAAAGCACCCCGAATATCAGGGTAATCAGGGTGCTTATAACTATGTTTTTTGCTTTATATATTGAATAGATTTGCATAAAATATCACCTTGTGATATATATGCTAATCCCCTCATTTTTATCTCATAAATTTAGCAAGAGCTTGTTTAATAAGTTCCTCTGTGGGAAGGGTTGAGTCAAGACGTCCCACCACAAGGGATGCTTCGGATTGAGGATATCCTAAAGAGACCAGAGCACTTACGGCATCGGCGGCATTACCTGATGCGGAAACCACTCCCACCGCCTGCATATCGGCACTTGATATATCCCCGCCCGACAGACTACCAATTTTATCTTTAAGTTCAAGCACTACCCTTTGGGCGGTTTTATTACCTATACCCTGGGCACGGGTAATGGTTTTGGCGTCTCCCGAGGCAATACAAAGTTTGAGTTTTGAGGGAGAAAGTTCCGAAAGAATGGCAAGTCCTGCCTTAGGTCCTATACCCGAAACGCTAACAAGAAGGCGGAAACAGTCAAGTTCCTCCTGAGTATAAAAGCCGTAAAGTTCCATAGCATCTTCTCTTACCGCAAGATGGGTAAAAAGGGTAACATTCTTACCAATTTCGGGCAGTGATGCTCGGGTTGAAAGGGTAACGGAACACTTGAATCCTACTCCCCCACATTCCACCACCGCTGTATTCACATCGGCAAATATCAGTTTTCCGTTTAACGAATAAAACATATCTTTCTCCTTGAATTCATTTATATCCTAACATTTTTGAACCGGAGGAATGGGCATGACACACCGCAACCGCCAAGGCATCGGCGGCATCATCGGGTTTAGGAATTTCGGTAAGTCCTAAAAGTGTGGTGGTCATCTGCATTATTTGGCGTTTCTCTGCTCTACCATATCCTGTTACCGCCTGTTTTACCTGCAAAGGGGTATATTCAAAAATAGGGATATTGTTAATATCTGCCGAAAGGAGAATACATCCTCTGGCTTCGGCAACACCTATTGCGGTGGTGGAGTTGGTATTAAAGAAAAGTTGCTCAATAGATAATGCAGCCGGTTTATATTTACGAATTAGTTCTTCCATTCCCTCATAGATGCGGTGAAGCCGTTTGGGGAGTGGCATTCCTGCGGGGGTGGTGATTGCACCGTATTCTAATACACGGAAACGGCCTGATTGATAATATATTACACCGTATCCTACGATAGCATATCCCGGATCTATTCCTAAAATTATCATAATCTACCGTCTCCTTTCGTTTTAATTCCGTTTGCTTTAATTATCTATTAAGGAAAACATCTATCGCATAGCGGGGTCTTGCTTTGGTTTCAAAATAGTTTTTACCTACGTATTCACCTACGACACCAACGCAGACAATTATTACACCCGATAAGAAGGGCATTCCGCCGAGAACAAAGGACATTCCGTACATAAGCAGATTCATTGTGGGCATCCACCAATCGGCTATTGACCCTACAAGTGACAACACCAGTAACAAGGCAAGTAACAACACACCGATTACCATTAAGGTACCGCCCAAAACCGTAATAAATCTCAAGGGTTTTGTGCTGAATGATGTGATACCGTCCCAAGCGAAGTTGAGCATCTTTTTAAGGGGATATTTAGACTCACCTGCAAAACGCTCTGCCCTTTCAAAATAAACAATATCGTTTTTGAAGCCCATATGGGTTACCATTCCGCGAAGGAAAAGATTAACCTCTTTATAATCGGCAAATGCCTCTAATGCACGTTTGCTCATAAGGCGACAGTCGGCATGATTATAGACGGTATCTACACCGAGTTTTTTCATAACCTTATAAAATCCCTGAGCGGTGGTGCGTTTAAAGAAGGTATCGGTTTTACGGCTGCTTCTTACACCGTAAACCACGTCGCAACCCTCTTTATATTTTTCCATAAATCCGTCAAGGACATTTATATCGTCCTGCAGATCGGCATCCATAGACACAGCACAGTCACAATAATCTTTGGCGGTTAAAAGTCCTGCTAAAAGGGCGTTTTGATGTCCTCTGTTATGGGCGAGTTTTATTCCGCTGAAGACTTCACTTTCGGCATGATATTTTTCTATAAGTTGCCAGGTTTTATCCTTACTTCCATCATCTACAAAAAGAATTCGGCTATTTGCAGCACATACCCCTGATTTCATCATTTCTTTAAGTTTTATATACAACCTCTTGGCGGTTTCGGGGAGCACTTCTTCCTCGTTATAACAAGGAATGACCACATATAGAACAGGGGTTCCCATTATTTATCAACCTTTCATTTTTTCAAATCAATCGTTTGTATTATCTGATGCAGATTCGTTTTTCTTATCCATTTTCATCTTATACTTTCGCATCTTTTTAGGTTTAATTCCTGCACTATCATCTAATTCAGGTACATTTATAAATCGTTTAGCGTAAGTTTTCATAAGTTTTCCGCTATCTTCCCCTGTTATGGGAGCATAAGGAATGGTGTCTATGGTATTTGCTTCGGTTTTGGCTATCCTTCGGAAGACAAACATATAAGCCACAAGAATAAGCACAGATATTAAAAATACCACAACACCTATACCCAGTCCCGGAGTTTTATAGTTAAAGCGGATATCATGAACCCTTCCGTCGCCTTCTACCTCTACAGCCATAAAGCCCACATTTACCTTTTCTATATCCACCTCAACACCATCAACAGTGGCACTCCAGCCCCTTTCATAAGGAACACTGAAGAACACTAAAGAATTTTTTCTCATTGGTTTGGTTTGGGCGGAAAATCCTTTTTTATCTATTTTGAACGAAGTACAAGCACTTTGGGCACGCTTATCACATTCTTCAAGATATTCTTCAGGGGTGATATTGGGAATATAAGTTCCATTAGCATCTACATTCCCATCAGATTCAGAAACGTGATTTAAATACCTATTATATTTGGTTGCCTGTTCATCACTAAGCAATATGGCCTTAACCATCATAGCACTGCGGTCTTTTTCGAGCACCTTATCGCAGTCATCTTTTGTCATATAGTAGTTGTAGGTAAATCCATAGGGGATAAAGTGATCATTTTCATAAATGTAATAGTCGTTTTGGCGAGAATCTATATAGTTAATCTTACCGTCTCCATTTGCATCTCCTCGTGGAGCATATGGAGAATATCCTTCCATTTCATATGTGTATACCGTTTCGCCATCTTCGGTCTTATTGGACGCATAAAAGTGCTTTGAATCCTTGGCATAATCAAATACATATTTTACCGAGGTTAGTCCTCTTATACCGTAATAATCGACCTCGGGGCGGGATCCAACCGTTCTTTCTACACCCACATAATCATAAAATTCCATTACGGAGCCGGGGACAATACTATGGAAGGCCTGTATTCCGCTTATACCAAAATACATTGCAACGTTATCCATATCATCATAGACGTCTATTCTTAGCCCTTCAACATCTTCGGTGGAAAGCATTTCACCTGTTGCATCTTCAAGTTCTATAACATCATCGTTATGAATAAGGGTGGGGATGATGAATCCCTTTGCATCGTAAGAACTCTTTTTTCCTGTAGCTATAAAAAAATGGGAGTATAAAAGGGATATTACACACACCGCCACGATGGTAGATCGGACAAATACCTTCATGGATTTTTTCTTTATCATGAAAAGCAAAAGGAATATTATGGATGAGCCAAGTGCAATAGCGGCGGTAGCCCAAAAACGACCGACAAATTCATCTGCATACAAACCATAACCTGTAAATGTGCCGTCGGCATATTGTCCTTTTGGGAACAATCCAATTAAAAGGGTTATTCCCAAGGTGATACCAAAACTCCACGCCCATGCAGAGCCCCATTTGACTTTATTATCCTCAAGTGCCATTACTGTCATAAGCACCATTATCAAAATAGGCATATAGAACCAACGGGCGTAATAGGAATAGTTAAAAGCCGAAAATGCACTGTTAAGGATGGGTACAAAGGCAATAATCATACTTATGTTAATAAGTCTTTTTTGCCAAGACCCCTTTTTGTGAATAAGAAAAGCAAAAACACCTGTCATACCAACAAGAGGTAACCATCCTGCCACCGATGACCATTTTACATCTGCACCGGGGAAGAACACGGGACGGGCAGGAAGATCGGGCGGGAAGAAGAAGCATTGGAAAATGTAGGAATAAATCTGAGGACGACTATATACTATACCGTTCCATCCTGTAAGATAACTGCCTACACGGCTGTTATCGGTTATCGCAATTATCGCAGGGAGCAAAATAATTGCACTGATAAACAATCCTAAAAACGCCTCACCCACAAGGGATACTAACTTCATAATAGTGCGTTTTCTGAATTTCGGGGTTAGTTTGAAATTCCATTTACCCGATATTAATCTGAGTATAACGTACATCACCGAGAATATTGCCATACCAAAGGCAAAGTAATAGTTGCAAATAAGTATTAAGGCAACCATTATTGCAAAATATCCCCGTTTACCATCCTTCATAAGAACTTCAATGGATAAAAGTACCAAGGGGAAAATGATTATTGCTTCGTGGAAATGATTAAAGAAAACATTGTAAATAGAGAAACCCGAAAAAACATAGAGAAGTCCGCCAAAAAGGGCAAGTTCTTTATCCTTTACAAATCGGGTGATAAAGGCGTAAGCAGCAAGTCCGGCACAAGCAAATTTTAGTATAAGTAACGGTCCCATAAGGGCAGGAACAAAATCATTAGGAAAAGGAAGTGTGATCCAAAAAAATGGACTGCCCAAGAGATAAAAACTATATGAACCAATAAAGTTAGCACCTAAATCGGTCCCCCAGTTCCAAAAGATATCTCCGGATTTTACTGCCCCGTGGGCAAGTTTGTAGAAGGGTACCTGTTGGACGTTGAAATCTCCGTAAAATAAGAAATAACCATTATCTGCAAATATATATGGAACAAAAAGTGCCATCGCTAAAACAAGTGACACCAAAAAAGTTTCAAAATATAGTTCCTTTTTCTTTTGCAAGGGACTATCACTCGCTTTTTTGAAAAATTTCATTTTCTTACCTCTTTTTACATACTAATATATATACAAAAAATATTATACAACTTAACAGAATGTTTTTCAATGCTATTTTATTAAAATTAACAAATATTTTTATCAAATAAAGGACTAAACTCTACTTGAATTTATCCTATAATTCATTATTTTCTTGATTTATTCCCCGTTAGTGGTATAATAAATGGTGTTATTCTTAATTAAGAGGAACTGAAAGGGATGTTTTTCTATGTCTTTTGATGCCAAAAACGCCACCAAACTTGTGGTGAATTGGATTAGAGATTGGTTCAGTAAAAACGGTCAGGATTGCAACGCTGTTGTTGGCATTTCCGGTGGTAAAGATAGTTCCGTGGTTGCCGCTCTATGTGTTGAGGCCCTTGGTAAAGACCGTGTTATCGGCGTTCTTATGCCCTGTGGTGTTCAGCAAGATATAGATATGGCAAGACTTCTTGTATCACATCTTGGTATTAAAAGTTATGAAATAAATATCAAAGATGCACGCGATGCCATTATCAGAGAGATAGAAGGACAAGTGGAGATATCCGAAATGACCAAAATAAACCTTTCTCCACGTATAAGAATGTCCACCCTTTATGCCCTTTCTCAATCGGTTAACGGCAGGGTTGCCAATACCTGCAACCTTTCGGAGGATTACGTAGGTTACTCCACACGCTACGGTGATTCGGTCGGAGATTTTAGTCCTCTTTCCCGCTTTACCGTTCAAGAGGTTAAGGAAATCGGCAGAATTTTAGGTCTTCCCGACGTGCTTGTGGATAAAGTTCCTATTGATGGTCTTTGCAGTAAAACCGATGAAGATAACCTTGGTTTCACCTATGCTACTCTTGATAAATATATCCGCACAGGCGTTTGCGACGATGCCGAAATCAAAGAAAAGATTGATAAAAAGCACAAGGCAAATCTCTTCAAACTTGAACTTATGCCCTGCTTTGAATATGGCGGTTTTGTTTACGAAGAAGCGTAGTTTTTCGGCTACCACTACCACCCTAAAATGCAATATTTACAATTTTGTAACAATTTTCGAGTTGTTTTGATATATAATTTATCTGTTATTTTCAATTAACGAAATTTGGAGGTAATACCAAATGTGGTGTGAAAATTGCAAAAGAACATTTGGAACCGATGAAAAGAATTGTCCCGAATGTGGTAAAGAACTCATCGACTACACCCCTATTTTAGATGAAGATTCCGATTTATTGGGTATAAACGAAGATTTTGATGCCTTAGTTGATGAAGACTATTCCGATGATATTCAAGTAAATATTGAAGTTAATTCTAAACTCCTCGTTACCGTTATTGGTGAAAAAGAGGCAAAGAGAAGCATCTCTCTTCTTAATGATAATCACATCCCTGCATCTTGCAAGGTGGCTGAGGTTCAAACCCTTGAGGGACTCGACGGCATCGAGTGGGATGAGGATTTTGAAGAGGATGAATTCGAGGAAGAATTTGACCAAGACGTTGAGGTAGAAACCCTTACTCCCCCAACCACCGAAGATGATCTCCTTGTTACCGATGAAACTCTTTATGATATTTTTGTTCCCGAAAAAGATTTTCCCGAAGCAATGTCATTAATGCTTGAAAAAGACAAAGACCGCGATGCAACATTAATTGACAATCTTGCTGAAATTATTCCAACCGAAGAAGAATTCGAGGAAAGTTTTGAAGAAGAAACTGTGGTAGAAGAAGAGGAAGAAGAAATCCCCGAAGAAGTTACCGAAGAAACCGAAAAGGTTGATGGTGAAAAAACCAAGGGTGGTTTTTGGAATCTTTTTAGGAAATAATATTTTATGAATACATAAAAAGTGCTATGAGAAGTTCTCATAGCACTTTTTAATTTAAATATTATTTTGTATAGCCAATAAGCTCAACGTCATCATCACAAGAGACATACATTAGATTCGTATTATTTGATAAATCTAATGCAGTAATATTTGTAAATCCACAATATAAAACTCGCAAATTAACATTTTCGGACAAATCTAAGGTTTCAATATCAGTTTCAATGCAACTCAAAGTATCCAAGCATACATTTTCACTCAAATTCAATTCAGTTATTCCTGTATAACTACAATCCAATTTTTCGAGAAGAGGATTATTTTTCAAATCTAATTCGGTTATTGCAGTACAGCCACATCTTAACTCTTTGAGAAGAGGATTATTGCTTACATCTATGCCTGTAAGCCCTTTGATGTATGTACAATCTAAAATTTTCAATTTTGTATTTTTACTTACATCAAGTTCGGTAATAGGAACTGTCGGACAACTTAAAACTTCCAATTCGGTAAAGAACTCAATACCTTTTAATGTTGTTGCCTCGACAAAGGGAAATTCACTTGGCTCTTCAGGTATATAAACATAATTTCCAATATAAATTTCGGTTACCTGTGAAATTTCGTATTCGGAAAGGGACAAATCCTCATCTAAGTCAAATGTCTGGTAAACGTACATAAAAAACTCATCGTCGGGGAAGTTAATAGAATTAATCTTCACTACTTCCGGAGTTGTATCTACAAAAGGTGGTTCTACTTCAGAGGGATCTTCTATTGGAAAGTGGGCAATTTTGCCTACAGAACGTTGCAAAACAAGCAAACTGTCGGTAGCATTAACTACTCCGTTTCCATCCACATCTGCAGCAACTTCTTGCTGCGAGTAGTGAAAGCTAATCTTACCAACGGTAAATTGCAATGTAGCCAAAGCATCTGTTGCGGTTACATAACCGTCGCCGTCAACATCACCTAAAGCATAGGTGGTATCAATAACAGCTAACGTTGTTGTAGGCACCATCATTACTAAAGATAAAACAATCAATAGGGATATAAAACGTTCGAACTTTATCATCATAATTTTTCCTCCTAACCAATTAATTTAGCAAAACTTACACCGCTCCGCGTATTTATTATAACACTTTCACAAACATTTGTCAACTATTTTCAAAATATTAGTGAAATAAACACACCAATGTATTATCTTCCCCTATTATTCATTGTATTATATCGATTAGGAACTGATTACAAAATTGGAGTTTTTTGTGTAAAATCCGTAGTGAAAGGTGCATCTATTTCAGTTTCGCCACATTAAGAAAGATTTCTCCCTTTTCGGTTATGTCGATGAGTCCATAGGTGCTACCGCTTCCGCCGTGGCGGGAAAGGGAGCCGGGGTTCATAACATTTATATCTCCATATCGTGTATCGGGAGTGTGGGTATGTCCGTAGAGGACAATATCTACACCCTTTTCTCTTGCATTATTTATTAAAAATTCGGGACTGTATTTCACTTTATATTCGTGCCCGTGGGTCATCATTATCTTTTTACCGCCTAAATAAAGCATTCTTACCGACGGCTCAAAGGAACAAAAATCACAGTTCCCCGATACTATGTAAAGAGGAGGATTTATTTGGATATCTAATTTTGAAAAATCCCGCTCTCCATCCCCTAAAAACAGGATAGCGTCAGCATCAGAATGCATATCTATTACCTTCTCAAGGGAATGTAAATCTCCGTGGGAATCGGAAAGTATTAGTAGTTTCATACTGTAATATCTCACTTTAATTTTTCATATTATTTTTTGAAAGGATGATTTTTATGGCAGGTAACGGTCAAGGCAGTAATTTCGATAAAGAAAAACTCATTAAAGAGGCATCAAAAAGTTTTGGTGCGGATGAAGAACGGGTTAAAAGAGCCATCGATTCGGGAAACTTCAAAAATTTTACCGATAATCTCCCACCCGATAAATCACGCCAACTCAACGAAATACTAAACGATGAACAAAAGTTAAAACAAATGTTATCTACACCGCAAGCCAAGGCATTATTTAAAAAGTTAATGGGTTAATTATAGAATAAATTTTTTAATTTATCAAGAGGGATGTGATGGGTAATGGATGCCGACCTTTCTTCTATGCTTTCGGGGATACTTAACAATCCAAAGGAAATGGAAAAACTAAAAAGTATGGCCAACAATCTGTTTGGCGGTGACGTGGGTTCATCTATTGCCCCACCGCCGCCTCAAAATCCCACCTCATTTTTAGGGGATGTTTCGCCCGACGATATTGCGGGAATTGTGAAAATTGTAGGGGCTCTCAAAAACAATATGTCCGACCAACGGGTCAATTTACTTGTATCCCTCAGGCCCCATCTTTCAGAAAAACGACAAAAGCGGGTGGATGACGCAATTAAGATATTACGTCTTATTTCTCTACTCCCAATGCTCAAAGAAATGAATATTTTCGGAGGGTTGTAAGGTGGCAAATTATTCTCAAAACGATATTATGAAGATGCAACAGGATGCCACCAAACGGGTGCTTGAAATGCAAGAAAGGGCGAAACGCAGGGTGGAAGGAACGTCTCCCGAACCCGTTGTTTCGCCCAAAGTCAATGTATCAGAGGGGAAAAGAAATATTTTAGATTTAATCAACGTTAAATCTCTTCTGAAGGAGCAGGATACCACCCTGATTGCCGCAATTTTGCTGATGTTATCAAGCGAAGATACCGACCCATACTTGATACTTGCTATGCTCTACATCCTTATGTAATTAAAACATCTTCTTAACCGCTTTGTTTAAGGGATAGTAGATGAGACATCCGCCTATAATGCAAAGAACAAGGTTGGGGAGCATATATCCGCCGTTGTAGGCGATAGAATAAAGCCATACCGGCTCAAAGGTTGCCCAGGTATCGAACAAAACAACTCCTGAAATAAAGTGAAGCACAAAACGGGTAAAGGTGGCAAGTACCATACCTAAAATAAAGGTGGCAAAATCCACACCTTTTGAGAGAGGTTTCTTCTTCGACATAATCTCGCGGATAACTCCCGAAAGTCCGAGAGCGGTATAAGCGAAAATATAGTCAATGAACACCGTTGCAACTACCACGGTGGGGGTAAGTCCCCAGGAAAGGACACTGCCGATGCTAAGAAGCATTTCCAACAAAGAATAGGCAAAACAGGCAACAAGGCCATATTTTGTGCCTAAATAGTAGCCGATAAGCATTACTGGTAACATTGCACAAAGGTTAACGTCTCCACCTAAAGGCATTTGCCAAAAACGGGTGGTTATAGATAAAGTTATGGATAACGCTATCATTATTCCGCAAAAGGCAATCTTGAAAATTTTAGATTTAGATTTGATTTTTTCCATTTTACACACTCCAATAAAAATATCAGAATACGCCAAAATAAGTTAGGTTGTGGCTCTACACAGGATGTTCCGCGGATATTTTGGTGAATAGACTTTTACAAACTATTCGAACTCATTTGCAAAAGGTGAACAAACACGATTTCACACAAAAAACAAGAAACGCCCTGCGGACTACCGCAGGGCGAAATGTATATAACGATACAACCATTTCCTACGCCGGCATTATCCGTACAGGTTCGAGGGTCCCGAACTTAAAGTTCGATCTCAGCCGCAAAGCAGCACCCCTTGTTGTTATTTTCCGACATCTTTGTCGGTTTTTTTGCATTATATACCCGAAAAATTACTTTGTCAAGGGTATTTTAAAAATATTTTTTGTGGCTATTCACCTTTGGTGGTCTGAGTCAACACCTCATCAACCAATTCTTTCAGTCCGTCAAGGGTTAAAAGATTGGCACACTTTTCTCTGAGTTTGGCTGCACCTTTATATCCCTTAATATACCAGGATGCGTGTTTTCTCATTTGAAGCATGGCAATTTTTTCGGGTTTATATTCACACACAAGTTTTCCTTGTTCCAATAGGTATTCCATTTTCTCCTGAATGGTAGGTTCGGGAAGGATTGTGCCATCTTCAAGATATGCGTTTATCTGAGAGAATATCCAGGGTGTTCCCATAGCGGCTCTTCCCACCATAACCATATCGCATCCCGTTACTTTAATCATATTCTCGGCGGATTTGCCATCCACCACGTCTCCGTTACCCACAACCGGAATAGACACCGCCCTTTTAACGTCGGCAATAGGTTCAAGTTTAACCGATGGAGCGTATTGTTGGGCTCTTGTTCTTCCGTGAACGGTTATCATAGATGCACCTGCATCCTCTATTATTTTAGCAAGTTCCACCGCCACTATATGGTCATCATCACGGCCTATACGGATTTTGGCGGTTACGGGGACATCCACCGCATTTACCACCGCTTTGACTATCTCCCCTGCCAACGGTAAATTATCAAGGAGTCCGCTTCCGCCACCGCTTTTAGCAACCTTCGGGGCGGGACATCCCATATTTATATCGATAAAATCGGGATTATATTCTAACGCTTTTTCTGCCGCTTTTGCCATAACGTAAGGATCATCACCGAAAAGTTGGGATGCCATTGGGCGTTCCATATCGGATATTTTAAGGTATTCTTCGCTCTTTTTATCCCCCATGGTTATTCCCTTGGCGGAGCAAAGTTCGCCCACCGCAAAGGCGGCACCTTTTCTTATACATATCTCCCTCATGGCACGGTCGGCAACCCCTGCCATGGGAGCAAGGGCTACTTTGCCTTTTATTTCGAGATTTTTTATAAACATATAATCACCACAATAGAATTATGCCATCAGGTTTTATTTATTTTATCATTTATTTTTAAAAAATCAACAAAATTTGTCAAAAAATCTTATATACAAAAAGAGCAAAATATGGTAAAATGCTTATATATTTTGTTTTTAAGGTGGCACAAATTATGAAACTGCTGTGTTTAGACGGAAACAGTATTATCAACCGTGCGTTCTACGGCATTAGACCCCTCACCACGAAAGAGGGGCTTAACACCAATGCTGTTTTCGGTTTTATGAATATCCTTAACAAGTTAGAAAACGCTGTATCTCCCGACGCTATTGTTGCCGCTTTTGACCTTAAAGCACCCACCTTCCGTCATAAAATGTTTGATGAATATAAAGCAGGTCGTAAACCTATGCCCCCCGAACTTGCGGAGAAATTCCCCTATCTGAAAAAACTGCTTTCATCTTACGGTGTCACCATTTGTGAAAAGGAAGGTTTTGAGGCAGATGATATTTTAGGAACCCTTGCAAAGGTCTGTTCAGAAAAGGGGGATTACTGTTACATCGCCACCGGAGACCGAGACAGTTTGCAACTCGTTTCCGATAATGTATCGGTGCTTCTTGCCGCCACAAAGGGCGGACAACCCGTTCTTACCGAATATAATATGGATAAAATTAAGGAGGAATACGGTATTACTCCTCCTCAACTTATTGACGTTAAAGCACTTATGGGAGATACCTCCGACAATATCCCAGGAGTTGCAGGTATAGGGCAAAAAACCGCTCTTGACCTTATTCAAAAGTTTAATAACATTCAATATATTTACGATAATATAGATAATTTAGGATTAAGAGATACCCTGAAAAACAAACTTAACACAGGTAAAGAATCTGCCTTTCTAAGTTTAGATCTTGGCAGGATTTGTTGCGATGCACCTATTGATACCGATTTACAAGTATATCTTGACAAAAAAAGAGATGTAAACGAACTTACATCCATTTTAGTCAAACTTGAATTCTACAAACTTATTGAACGTTTAGGACTTGATGCACAAAGTGCGGTTGCAGAGAAGGTATCCTCCCCTGCTCCCGTTTTGGAGTTTTATATTAATCCCGATTTTAATGTTATATCCGGGGATAAAACCTTTGCTTTAATTGAACATTCACCCCTTGGTACCCTCAATTTGTTTGCTTGTGTAAAGGGCGGGGTAGCATTATTTGAAAACATTCAAAATGAGGACGTTCAAAAGATATTTGATACCGCTCCTCTTTACACTTTTGACGTAAAAAACATATATCATCAAGGTTTTGAAATACAGGATAATTCCTTCGACGTTATGCTATCTGCATATCTTATAAACCCCTCTGCATCGGATTATTCTCTTTCCCGACTCGTATCGGAATACGGTGTGATTTTGCCGGAAATTAAGGATTGTCCCGAAACCTATACAACTACCGCATCCTTGGTGGGTGCCTTACCCACTCTTTGCGAAAAACTTTCATCCAGAATGGATGCTGACGGTCAGACCGACCTTTTTAACACTATTGAAATGCCCCTTGCAAAGGTTCTTGCATCTATGGAAACCGAAGGGTTTTTAGTCGATGCTTTAGGACTAAAAAGTTTTGGTGAAAGACTTAATGCTGATATTATACGCATTGAAAAAGAGATATACGACCTGGTAGGATACGAGTTTAATCTTAACTCTCCTAAACAATTAAGTGAAGCATTATTTGTAAAGTTAGGCCTTACCCCCGTTAAGAAGACTAAAAACGGTTTTTCTACCAATGCAGAGGTGCTTGAAAAACTGAAGAATGAGCATCCTGCCGTTTCACTTTTGCTTGAATACCGTACCCTTGCTAAGCTTAAATCCACCTATGCTGACGGACTCCTGAATGTTATTGGCGGGGATGGTAGAATCCACTCTTCCCTTAATCAAACCGAAACAAGAACGGGGCGTATATCCTCCTCGGAGCCCAACCTGCAAAATATCCCTGTAAGGAGAGAAATTGGAAAGGAACTCCGTCGGTTCTTCATTGCAAAAGAGGGTTGTGTTCTTGTGGATGCCGACTATTCTCAGATTGAACTCCGCGTTCTTGCTCATATGGCAAATGATGAAAATATGATATCGGCATTCTTATCGGGTGAGGATATCCACACCGCCACCGCTGCAAAGGTGTTCAATATGCATCCTCAATTGGTTACACCCCTTATGCGTTCCCGTGCAAAGGCGGTCAACTTTGGTATTGTTTACGGCATTGGTGCATACTCCCTTGCCAATGATTTAGGTATATCCTTTGGTGAGGCAAAAAAATATATCGACGGATATCTTAAAACATATAGCGGTGTTGCACAGTTTATGGAAAACACTGTATCCGACGCTAAACAATCAGGATACGTTTCTACCCTTTTCGGCAGACGGAGAAATCTGCCCGAAATTACCGCATCTAACGCTATGGTAAGGGCGGGGGCTGAAAGAATTGCCCGTAATATGCCCATTCAAGGCACCGCTGCAGATATTATTAAAATTGCTATGGTAAACGTTTACAAGGCCCTTAAAGATGCAAATATGAAGGCAAAACTCATTCTTCAGGTGCACGACGAACTTATTATTGAAGCACCTGTTGAAGAAAGAGAAAGAGCAGAAGAAATTCTTAAAAACGAGATGGAAAATGCGGTTAAAATGTCGGTACCGCTGACGGTGGATATTTCATCGGAAAACAGTTGGTTCGACACCAAATAACGAAAGGATTACATTATGGCTGAATCAAAAGGCATCAAAATCATTACAAAAAACAAAAAAGCGTTCCACGATTATTTTGTTGAAGACAGAATCGAAGCGGGTATTGAACTTTTCGGCACCGAGGTTAAATCTATTCGTAACGGCGGGGTAAATCTTAAAGACTCTTGGTGTTCTATTGATAACGGTGAAATTTTTGTAAGAGGAATGCACATATCCCCTTATGAGAAAGGCAATATTTTCAACAGGGATGCTTATCGTGAACGCCGCTTACTTATGCATAAAAAAGAGATTATTCGCTTATTTTCTCTCACCAAGCAACAGGGTGTTACCCTTATTCCCACTGCCCTTTATTTCAAGGGATCAAGGGTTAAGGTTGAGGTCGGTATTTGTCGCGGTAAAAAACTCTATGACAAACGTGAAACCGCCGCTAAACGTGATGCAGAAAGAAATATCGACCGTGCCCTTAAAACCGCTCGTGCAGGTGGTTAATAAATATGATTTATCTTTTAGATACCCGTTTTCTCAACCTCGAAAATATAGAATTATATAAAGACTTGCCTACCGAGAGAATTGAAAAGATAAACAGGTTAATGTTTGAAGAAGATAAAAAGTTATCCCTCGGTGCAGGATTGTTACTTAATTTTGCGGTTAAAGATTATTGTGAAAAAAGAGGACTTAACTGTCCTGTTTTTCCCTTGGATATCATTAAAACTGAATATGGTAAACCTTTACTGAAGGTAAATGCTTTCGACTTCAATGTGTCGCATTCTGGTATTCATGTTGTGTGTGTGGTAAGTGAATATTCGGTGGGGGTTGATATTCAAAGGTTAGATAATTCTCCCATCGATATTCACGAAAAAGTATTGTGCGAAAGTGAAATTGCCCTTTTTGGGACTGACAGAGAATCGGTTTTGAAGGTGTTTTGCATTAAGGAAGCTATCCTCAAAAAAACAGGTGTTGGACTTGTCCATGGTCTTAAAAATATTGAACTTTCTTGTGAAAACAACGATATCTTCAGTAACAAAGCAATCTTAACACCGCTAAACGATGACGGAATTTATTCCGTTGAGGGTTTAATCGAGACCTTTTTTACCATTAACGGCAAGGAAAAAATATCCGTAAGCAC
>JAZQJN010000103.1:0-23569 GCA_045541655.1 Acutalibacteraceae bacterium | reverse complement strand
TCATAGGTTGCCTTGAACCACTGGAAGACCGAAATAAAAGTGCTGATATAGGCACCTCTGGTTGCCTCGCCCGAAAGATTATATCTTACGGAATAATCCTGACCGTAGTGGGGGTTAATGGCAACATCACGCATACGGTCGCACTGTATCATATGCATAGGCATAATGCCGAGTTTGAGAGAGCCACGGGTAAGTTCCGCTACCTCTTTCGGAGCATAGGGCACGGTGCAATAGTCGGAGTGAACAGAAATAATACCCGGCTTTGCCACCTCTTCGGGAACCGCTCCCACTCGACGTTGTGAATAGTAAACGTGACGGAAATGTTGATTTTCGGTATTGTAAGGAACAACCGTTATCCAGTTACCGCCCTCGGTACGAAGACCTGCAGCACCGTCAAACAATTCCTTATTTGCATTAAGAATGTGGGTGTAGTTTCCAAGACGGGAGGAGGTACGGAAGATATCTAAATCTTCAAGGGCACGGGTCCACTCGTTAAACGTGGCATCCTCCGAAAGATAACAGGGATTGCCGTGGTCAAGGAAGGTTCCTTCTTCGGGATCAATTGCATCAAAATCGGCAAAGCTTGTCCCCCACGCCTTATTTACCTTTTTAATGGTACGGTATTTTGATTTTACAAATTCGCGGAAGCTCTTTTTGAAGTGGTCGTTAAGTGCCCAGCGATTCTGAATGTCGATACGATGCCAACCGCGGGTATCTTCACCCACAACAAGCACCTTACCGTTACCCAGAACGAAGTAGTTATCGCCCCAACGTTTGAATTGATATCCCGTTTTTATACCGTTTGCTTCGGCAAGGAGGGGTGAATCTACACCCGTTACCTTATCGGGATTATATTTTTCTTTATCACCGGTTATCCATGCCGCCTTAACAACGTTGCCTTCGGAATCGTAAGGATATGAAATCCAACCTTCAAGTTTCATACCAAGTTGTTTAATAGCATCACACATAAACCAGTTAGCATCGGCATTGTGTCGATGAATCTGGGGAGCTTCTCTGGTGAAGGCCTTCATATCCTCTTTACTTAAGTAGGTTTCAAAGGCGGCGGTTGTAGAGATAATATTAACACCGCATTCCTTCATATCGATAAGTTCGTTAAGGAGGGTTTGGTCGGCTTCAGGTCCTAATGCTACGTGGACACGCATATCACACATAGACTGGGCAATAACGGCGGGTTGTCTTTTGCCCTCATCATCAATAATATAGTTAAGATGTTCGGTATCTAATTTTACCTTGATAGAATCACTTTCCACCTTGACGGGGATGGTAACCGCTACCTGATCCATCAGATTTTCGGTAATTAATTTTAAGGTGATACAGTCGGTAAAGGGGGCACATTGCAGATACATCACCTGTTTGCCGGTGCGAACAGGGTCAATATCAAAGGTGCTGTGCCAACTGTCAAAGGAGGTAAGGAACTCCTCGTAACTGTGAAGCCAGGAATTACGTTGAGTTTCGGATTTGTATGTATAGGTAATATCACAGGGTTCGGTTGTACGGGGAGCATCTTCAATATCAAACTCTAAACAAGCGGTTTCATAGATGCGTCCGCCCCAGATATTTATGGTAAAGTTTTCGGGATTGGAGGTTTCGTTACGAACTATGCACTTAATAACTGCACGGTAATGTCCCGTTTCAACCGTTTCGGGATGTTCAAAACTTAAATACATCTCACCCTCTTCACCGGGATAAAGGTCATCAACAAGACGGAGGAACAGATTATTCTGACGACGGTAATCCTTCCAAACACCGTTTTCATCCTGCTTTTGAAGCATGGGCTCAAAGCAAAAGGTACCGTTTCCGTTTACACCTAAAATGGTATCGCCGATATTTTTGTAGGCAAATTTAAGCCAGAAATAGTCGGCCTTTTTCATTACACCGCTTCGCACTAAATCGGAGGTATCGTATTGAGGATATTTGGTGGCTTTTTTGTCGTTTTCAAAGTTACCGTGATGAACGGCACAACGGTCTAATCTGTTTTCAGCCGTAACAAATCCCAAAAAATCGAAGTCAAGTTTAATGGTACCGGGCAAAATATTACTGTAAAATTCCTTGCCCTTTTTTCGTTCCATTTCTTCTCCGGCGGTGGCAAGAAAATGGATTGTATGACAATAACTCAATTTTTCGTGGGTAACGTCTTTTGGATTAACAAATGCATATTCAATAGGCACCATATCATAGGCGGTAATTTCGGTGGGTACACTAAACCAAACCGCACTGCCGTTTTTGGTTTCTAATCTGCCTTCGTATTTAGGTGCATTTGCATATTTGGTTTTATCTGCATCACGGGAAAGGGGATTATAAATAAGACCACGGTCATTGTGAATTTTATAAGCATCCGAAACATCGGTGCGGGGGGTGTCGGTAAAACGCTGGGTTGTCATAAGGGTTCCTCCAAAACAGTGGTTGTGATATATAGAAAACATCGGCATATCCGAAATTCTTCAAACTATGCCGATGTTTGCAAACTAATAAATCCTATAACAATGGGAATTAATGAGCGTGATCGTGTTCATCTTCGCCAAAATCTAATTTCTTGGGTGAATAGTATTTAACCAAAGAATTCTGCACATCAATGGTAAGAGTACCAACTTTTTCATTAAGAAGGTCTTCAAACTCATCGTCTTTAAGAGATTTAAGGATATTGGTACGACATTGGTCTGCATAGAATTCGTCCTTAGAAAGGTCATAGAAAATAATCAGGGTAAGGTTGTTGCCTTCATCAACTACGGCTGCATTCCCGTAAGAAATGTCATTTTCATCCTTGATATCCATATAACGATCATAATTTTCGGTGGCGGGTTGACCATTAGAGTCGGTATCGTTTTTAGAATAAAGGGTTGCGGTGGAAGGATAGATGGATTTAAGTTCATCTTCGTGCTCATGATCATGGTCGTGAGCATCTTCGGTGTCGGGGGTGGTTTCGGTGCTTTCTACATTCTCACCGATTTCTTTTTTGTATTCCTTACTGATTTCATCAAAGGTTGCAGAACCTCTATTGATACGGTCTGCATATTTTTCTAACTTTTTCTTTGCATCGGCAATTTCTACGTCGGTTTTAGACACAGTTTTGCCGTCTTTGGTATCTTCCTTAGAAATGCTCAGGGATTCAATAAGAACATAATCTTCTTCTAACTTTTTAAGGAGTTCAGACATAGGAACTTCCTTAATACCGCCCTTACCGGTTTCTTCATCGGGCTTGCTGTAGTAGTAATTGAAGAGAATACTCTTCATGGTGTAGAATATAAGGGTTTCGCGATAAGTCTCTTTGCTAACACCGTTACTTTCGTAGTACTTATCATAACCGCCCTCATCCCAATAATATTCTACATAGGAATCAAGGTATTCAAGTTCTGCATCGGAAACGGAAAGGTCATATTCCTTAAAGAAGGTCTTAACGGCAGCATATTCACTGCAGAGGGATTTAGCTTTATCCTTCATCCAGGTAACAGCGTCTTTACCTTCAAGTTCGTATTCAAAATAATCCTTTGAACTGATGGTTGTATCGGTTCCAATAGCATCGGCAATATCTTTGTGTTGAGCAAATTGGTTAAATGCTTCGGTAAGGAATGCCAAATAAAGTCCCGAAGAAATCTCAACGTCGCCAATGGTCATAACGGTTTCGCCCTTTTTATGACAAGCACCAAGGGTAAACAACATTGCCATACAAAGAATTAAGGCACATATTCTTGCAAAAAATCTCATAAATTTCATCCTCCATAGGGGTAAAAATACCCTTATATGATATTAACTCAGTTATTATACACCATCCTTTTCAAAAAGTCCACAAAAAATTTATTTTTTTATATGTATATAAAATATTCACCTTTTCCCGGTTGTAAAAAGCCCGCGTTTGTGGTAAAATATATTGAATACGTAGGAGGTTTATATATGACTACTCAAAAAGACCTTTCCCCTTTGGGAATTAAAACAAAATATATACAGTCTGACAAGTTCAAGACGGTGAGAATGTCGGTTTCTTTCATAGTTAAAGCCGATCGATTTACCCTTCCCGCCTCGGCTCTTGTGTGCAAACTTTTAACCCGTTCCACATCCGGATATCCCACCCATCCGGAACTTTCCCGACACCTTAACATGCTCTACGGTGCAAGGATTTTCGGCGGAACTGCCAAGATTGGAAACACGGTAATGCTAAAATTCACCGCCGAATGTTTAGCCCCTAAATACACCCCCGATAACGAGGATTTGGTATCCCTTTGCACAGCCCTTTTAGAGGATGCTATTTTTAATCCCAAACTTTCGGGTGACGGGTTTGACGAAGAGGATTTTATCATCGAAAAAAATCAACTTCTCGACACCATCAACGGTAGGGTAAACAACAAACGTGGATATGCCGTTACCAGAATGCTTGAAAATATGTGCAAAGAGGATAGTTTCGGTATTCCCACCGAGGGATATTTAGAAGATGCCGAAAAACTCACCTCTAAATCGGTAAGAGAGTTTTTTGAAGATGTGCTAAAAACCTCCCCCGTCATCTTAACAATGGTGGGAGAAGGCAGTCCCGACGTATTCTTCAACAACATCTCTGCAAAATTTGAAAATATTAAGCGTACCCCCATCAATATTGTTCCCGATTTCACCCCCGTTTCGGTGGATGAGGTTAAAAACTTCAGTGAGAGTATGGATGTGTCCCAAGGTAAACTTGTAATGGGATTCCGTACCAATATTTCCTCAGTAAACGAGGATAATATCCCCCTTCGTATGATGGTGGATATCTTCGGTGGTTCCCCCTACTCCCGCCTTTTCACCGAGGTCAGAGAAAAGCAGTCCCTTTGTTACTACTGTGCCGCCCGACTTTTTGGCATTAAGGGTATCGTTTGCGTAGATAGCGGTGTGGAATTTGACACCGTAGATAAAGCGAAAAAGGGAATCCTTGAACAGTTAGATATCATTAAAAACGGACAGTTTGACGATACAATTATCTCGGCATCTAAAATGGGACTCAAGGACAGCGTAAAATCGGCATACGATTCCAATGCAGATTTAGAGGGATGGTATCTAACAAGAATATTCGACAAACAACCCCTTACCCCCGAAGAGTTTGTGGAAAGAATCGACAGGGTATCCCGTGAGGATATTATATCTGTCGCAAACACCGTAACCCTTGACACCGTCTATCTCTTGAAAGGAGTGGATGAAAATGCATAAGGAAATTATAAAGAACCAAGCCGTAGGGGAAGAATATATTGTTGCTACCCATAAAAGCGGTCTTAAGATATATATCTGCGAAAAGAAAGGTTACAGCAAAACCTATGCTATTTTCGGCACAAAATACGGTTCAATAGATAACTGTTTCAAAACCGCCAAAGATTCCGAATACACCTGTGTTCCCGAGGGTATTGCCCACTTTTTAGAGCATAAACTTTTCGAGAGCGAAGAAGGGGATGCTTTCTCCCGTTTTTCTGCAACGGGTGCCTCGGCAAATGCTTATACTTCCTTCGACAAAACCTGCTATCTTTTCACCTGTGCCGACAATTTTTACGAATCCTTTGAGATACTCCTGGATTTTGTTCAACATCCCTTCTTCACCGAAGAAACGGTAAAGAAAGAGCAGGGAATTATCGGTCAGGAGATAAGTATGTATGATGATTCCCCCGGTTGGGTGCTTTTATTCAATCTTCTTTGTGCTCTGTATCACAATAATCCCGTCAGAATAAATATCGCAGGCACTAAAGATACCATCGCAAAGATAGATGCAAAACTGCTCTACAAATGCTACGAAACCTTCTACAATCTCAATAATATGTTTATTGTGGTATCGGGTAAAGCCGAGGCAGATAAGGTGCTTGATATGTGCGATAAATTCCTTGCCGACAAAGAGGGTATCCCCGTTGAGAGTAAGGGCTTTGACGAACCAAAAGAAATCGTAAAGGATTACGTGTATCAGCAAATGCCGGTGGCACAACCCCTATTTGCCTTCGGTATTAAACAAGATGCAGAGGATAAATCGGTTAAACGAAGAGTGGAAACCGAAATGCTTCTTGAGATTATATCGGGTCATCAGTCACCCCTCTACAATCGTTTGGTGAGTGAGGGTATTTGCAACCGCGATTTTTCCTCTGAATATTTTGAAGGCAGAGGTTTTTCATCGGTGCTTTTCAGCGGAGAGTCAAAAGACCCTCATAGAGTAGCAACCGAACTCAAAAACGAAATTACCAGAATGATAAACGAGGGCATAGACGAAGCCGATTTTGAGTCGGTAAGACGAAGTTTTACAGGTCATTATATTATGGACTTTGAGGATGTGGAAACGGTGGGGGATTCCCTCGTTACCTGTGCCTGTAACGATGAAGGTCTCTTTGATGAGGGAGATATTCTCAAAAATGTTACCCGTGAAGATTTATTAACCCGATTAAAAACCGATTTTGACCTCAAATACTCCGCCCTTTCTATAATCGATAACAAATAGTTTTTAAGGTGATAAAAAATGAGTTTTTTCGATAAAATATTTTATGAAGCCGAAAGTTTCGTGGTAAACATCGGAAGTTTAGAATTCACTCTCACAAGGGAAGCCCTTCCCATAAAGGGTTTCCCCATTTATTGGTACGGAGTTCTTATTGCCCTTGGTTTTATTTTGGCTCTTATTTACGGATTCCGTCGTGCTAAAGAATATGATATTGACCAGAACGCCCTTATTGATGTTATTTTAGTTGGTGCGATATTCAGCGTTATAGGTGCAAGACTTTATTACGTTCTCAATTCGGGAAGGTCCTGGACATTTTCTCAAATAATAGATATCCGTGACGGCGGTCTTGCCTTCTACGGTGCCTTAATATTCGCCATTTTGTTTGGCGGAATAACCTGTAAACTTCGCAAGGTTAACTTCCTTTCCGCTTTAGATTTAGCAGGTCCCGCCTTTTTACTTGCCCAGGGCATTGGCAGATGGGGCAACTTTGTAAATCAGGAGGCCTTTGGCACAAACACCACCCTACCTTGGGGTATGTATAGTCAAAAAACCTTTGACTATTTACTTGCTCATCCTGAAACGGGTGCCAATCCTTCACTTCCTGTTCATCCCTGTTTTTTGTATGAATCTTTGTGGTGCTTGCTTGGGTTTGTCCTTGTCCACTTCTTAAGCAAAAAGAGAGTGTTTAAGGGTGAAGTTTTTCTCTATTACATAGTTTGGTACGGATTTGGAAGATTTATTATCGAAGGGCTTCGCACCGATTCCCTTTATCTTTTCAATTCCACCTTAAGAATATCCCAAGGTGTAGCAATTCTTTGCGTTATTGCAGGACTAATCCTTATATTTGTATTCCGCAAAAAGGCAAGACCAAGAACAGTAACAGAAGAAGGTTCTGCTATGGTTGTTGAGGATAATTATACCGAAGAAAATGCCAAAACCAAAGAAATTGAAAATATACAGGAGAGCAAAGTAATTTCAGAAGAAGGAGAAACCAAAGAAAATGGCACAGATAATTGACGGAAAATTAATATCTAAAAAGGTTAAAGAAGAGGTGGCAAAAGAGGTAGCATCCTACAAAGAAAAGGGAATAAATCCCACCCTTGCGGTTGTTATTGTTGGTGATAATCCCGCATCTCGTGTTTACGTTAACAGCAAGAAAAAGGATTGTGAAGAATGCGGAATGGGTTCTTTAGAATACGCCCTTCCCGAAGATACCACCGAAGAAGAACTCCTCGCCCTTGTAAATGAACTCAACAACCGCGATGACGTCAACGGTATTCTGGTTCAACTCCCTCTTCCCAAACACATTAACGAGGATAGCATTATAAACGCTATATCCCCGGAAAAAGACGTGGATGCATTTCATCCTCAAAACGTAGGCAGAATAATGCTTGGCGGTGCTAAATTTTTACCCTGCACCCCCGCCGGTGTAATGGAACTTTTAGACGCCTACGGCATTGACCCTCAGGGTAAAGACTGTGTTGTAATTGGTCGTTCAAATATCGTCGGCAAACCTATGGCACTTTTGCTTCTTGCCCGAAACGCCACCGTTACGGTGTGTCATTCCAAAACCCAGAACCTTGCCGAAAAGGTCAGAAATGCCGATATCGTGGTTGCCGCCGTCGGCAGAGCAAACTTCGTTACCGCCGATATGGTAAAGGAGGGTGCGGTGGTTATTGACGTAGGTATCAACCGCCTTGAAAACGGCAAACTTTGCGGCGACGTTGAGTTTGAGGGTGTAAGTAAGAAGGCATCCTTCATCACCCCCGTTCCCGGCGGTGTAGGTCCTATGACCCGTGCCGTTCTTATGAAAAACACCCTTGCAACCATAAAATAGTGCATTTTACACGGTGTCTTTTTGCTTGACACAGATATTAAAAAATGATAAAATATGATATCGTGGTGGGGATTTTGTATGTTTCCACCCGATATTCCATAAATTAGACAAAGGAAGATGAAAAAATGGACGGAAAAATTAAAGTTACCCTCCGTGATGACGTAAGAGAATTTGACTCCGGCATTACGGCGGCAGAAGTAGCAAAATCATTAGGTATGGGCCTTTATAAGGCATCCTGTGCTTGCAAAGTCAACGGTACAGTTTGTGATTTACGAACTACCTTGACTAAGGACTGCACCCTTGAGATTTTGACCTTCACCGATGATGAGGGTAAAAAGGCATTCCGCCATACCGCCGCTCACGTTATGGCTCAGGCGGTAAAGCATCTTTATCCGGATGCAAAACTTTGCATCGGCCCTGCTATAGATAACGGCTTTTATTACGATTTCGACGTAGATAAGGCATTTACCCCCGAAGACCTTTCTGCTATCGAAGCCGAAATGAAAAAGATTGTTAAGGCGGATATCCCCTTAGAGCGATTTGAACTCTCTCCCGAGGATGCCACCGCATATATGACCGAACGTGGCGAAAACTATAAGGTAGAACTTATTGCCGAACATGCCGAAAAGGGTGACGCTATCTCCCTTTACAAACAGGGTGATTTCACCGACCTTTGTGCCGGACCTCACCTTATGTCCACCGGCACTATAAAGGCATTCAAACTTACCCAATGCACCGGTGCTTATTGGAGAGGCGACGCAAACAACGCTATGCTCTGCCGTGTTTACGGTACTGCATTCCCCAAAGCATCTGAACTTGAAGAATATCTTACCGCAGTAGAAGAAGCAAAGAAACGCGACCACAATCTTATTGGCCGTCAACTTGAATACTTCACCACCAGCGACGTTATCGGTCAGGGACTTCCCATTATGCTCCCCAAGGGTGCAAAGATTATCCAAACCCTTCAACGTTTTGTTGAGGATGAAGAAGAACGTCGCGGTTGGCTCCTTACCAAAACCCCCTTTATGGCAAAGAGCGACCTTTATAAGATTTCGGGTCACTGGGATCATTATCTCGACGGTATGTTCGTTCTCGGTGATCCCGAAAGCGATGATGAGGTGTTTGCACTTCGTCCTATGACCTGCCCCTTCCAATATCAGGCATATCTTAACCGTGCCCGTTCATACAGAGATTTACCTCTCCGTTACAACGAAACCTCCACCCTTTTCCGCAACGAGGCATCGGGCGAAATGCACGGACTTATCCGCGTAAGACAGTTCACCATCTCCGAAGGTCACCTTATGTGTACCCCCGAACAGTTGGAACAAGAGTTCAAGGGATGTTTGGAACTTGCCATCTATATGCTCAAAACCTTGGGACTTTATGAGGATGTATCCTATCGTTTCTCTCAATGGGATCCCGCCGACACCGAAAAATATATCGGCACTCCCGAACAATGGGCAGAGGCACAAGGACTTATGGAAAGAATACTTAATCACCTTGAAATCCCATATAAAGTGGGTGTGGGTGAAGCCGCATTCTACGGTCCTAAGTTGGATATCCAGATAAAGAACGTTCACGGTAAAGAAGATACCCTTATCACCATTCAGATCGACCAACTTCTTGCATCTCAGTTCGGTATGGAATATACCGATGCCGACGGCGTTAAAAAGACACCCTGTATCATTCATAGAACATCTATCGGATGTTACGAAAGAACCTTGGCACTCCTTATTGAAAAATATGCAGGTGCAATGCCTATGTGGCTCTCTCCCGAACAGGTCAGAATTCTTCCCATTTCTGAAAAATTCAGAGAACAATGTGAAGAAGTTACCGCAAAACTTAAAAATGCGGGTATCCGTGCTACCTGCGATACCAGAAGCGAGAAGATCGGATATAAAATCCGCGAAGCCCAACTCGATAAGGTCAACTATATGCTTATTATGGGCGAGAAGGAATGTGAAACCGGCACCGTTTCGGTACGTTCCCGTTCCGAAGGCGATTTAGGTGCCCTCACCGTGGATGAGTTTATGGCAAAAGTCCTCACCGAAATCGCAACAAAAGAGATTAAATAGGTTAATAGACATAGTAAAAGCGGAGTGAAATTCACTCCGCTTTTGTGTTATCTAAATTTTTTATGACACTTTTGTTTTAAGAATTCTTTAATTTCGCCATTGTCTTTTCCTTCATAATACTTAATCAAAAGTTTTTTGAATTCGGGTACTTGTGATTCGGGAATAACCAACAAACCTCCCGCCCTTGAAATCAAATAATGATTTGCAAAAATCACCGATGCTCTTTTATTACCGTCATTGAAAATTTGTGCTTTCATACAATAAAGACAAAGTTCAACAGCAATATTTATCGGTTCATCATCTTTGCCAATAATTTCTAAAATGTTTTCTATAACAACAGTTTCAATCGGAAGAGGCGGAACGTAGGAAGTGCCTCCAATTGTTACGGGAACACCACGAATCCTCCCCCCACTTACAAAAAATCCTTCATTTACAAGTTTTGCAATATGACAAAGAATAGAATAATCACTTTTCACTTGCAACACGTCTTTGTCCAGAATAAATTCCCAAGCGTGCTTTAGATTCAAGATTTTTTGTACGTCGGTTGCAGTAACACCATTAACCTTTCCATTTTCAATAATATCCTCGGTTTGCGGGAAAGAAGTTGCAACACCCTCTAAAACTGCTTGTTCGTAAATGGATAGTTTCATATTGATTCGGGCGAAATCAAGATTAAGTACAACATCGGAAGATAATTCATCCTCTGCAAATCCTTTTTCGGCAAGTAACTTTTCCACTTTTCTGATTTGCTTTCGCAGTTCCTTTGCCTCCACATTGTTACGAAGCAATAATTGATAAAGTGTATCGGAGTACAGGTCAACATAAGTGGAGGTCACTCGACTGCCTACACGTTTGCGAATATATAGATATTTCCCGCTTTTATTTTCTTTAATCTCCGGTGTACCGTCATAAGCCAACAGTTTAAGACGAGCATATAAATCTGCACGTTGCTCCAATAATTCTTGTATTTCGGGATAGTTATTCATAACTAAACTCCTTTTAGGGAACTTTTTATAAATTTATTATAATAATTGTTCCCTAAAATGTCAAGATATATTCATTTGTAAATGCAAAATAAATATGTAAATCCCCAAAAGCGACAAATTGATGAATTTATGCAAAAAGCCCTCACCGAAATCGCAACTAAAGAGATTAAATAGGTTAACAGACATAGTAAAAGCGGAGTGAATTTCACCCCGCTTTTGTGTTATCTGAATGTTATTTATAATTTTATTTTAATGAATTTTCGTTTTACCATAAACTGCATTTTTTGTAGGGCAGGGGTCGATTCCCTCACAGTGTGAGGGAAATGTCGCGAAGCGACAAAGGGAGACGGCCTCCGTTAGAGGTGCTCCTGCCGTAAAATAACAAAAATCCCAAAACGGCGGGAGCAAGCCCCCGCCCTACGATTCACCTTAAAAAACAGTTTATATATCGGTTAATTTTATTCCCCCATCAATATCCGTAGCATCTTTTCGGGGTTGTCGAGGAAGTTTTTTGTTACTTTGTAGTGTTCGGTATCTTTGTAGTCGGTCTTTTTTATCCCATCCCCAGAAAACTCCAAAATATCCGCATTGGGGTACGCCATCAAAATTGGGGAATGGGTGGCGATGATGAACTGGGAATCCTTCTTCACAAGATAATCGATCTCGGCAAGAAGTGTCAGCAGCCGCAGGGGAGAAAGTGCCGCTTCGGGTTCATCCAAAATATAAAGTCCGTTACCGAAAAATCTATTTTGAACAATGGATAAAAAACTCTCTCCGTGGGACTGGTTGTGAAGTGATATCCCACCATATCCCTCTATTATGGGCAGTTGAAAGGCGGGTTGTTCATCCAATTCGTCAATATTTGTCGCCACGTTGTATAAACTCTCAGCCCTTAGAAAAAAGCCATCCTTTGGATATCCCCTTTTGGCAATTTGAAGGTGTTTATGAAGTTCCGAATGGGTCTCGTTGGTAGAGAAGGAAAAATTCCGCGATCCGCCCTCCGCATTGAATCCGTAGGCAACGGCTATGGCCTCAAGCAGGGTGGATTTCCCCGTTCCGTTCTCCCCCACAAAAAAGGTGACGGAAGCTTGGAAGGATAGTTTGTTCTCCCTTGACAGATGCTTTATCACGGGGAGATTATTAAGATAAGAATTCTTATTCAAATTGTTATTGAAAGATATTTCTGATATATATTTTGCCAAAGCCATATCCCCCGCCTCCTTCAAATGAATTACAGATAAATTATATCATAAAACCCTCAGTTATTCAACGAAATTTCTTACGATACTGTGGGAACTCCTATATCTCTTAAACATCGTAATGATAGTTTCGCAAGATAAAATTGCCCCCAAACAGATTTTTCTGCTTGGGGGTATTTTTTGTTATTAGGATTTATTTATTTTCAACGGGGAAAGATGTTCTTGTTCCTACGGAATATTGAAGGATGTAGAGAGCATCTATGCTGGTAATTTTTCCGTCACCATCAACATCGCAACAAGCAATTTGTTGAGCGGTAAGGGTTCTCGTTCCAACCGATGCTTGGAGAATGTAAAGGGCATCAACACTAGTAATATCTTTCTCGCCTGTACAATCACCGTAAACAAGATTTATATCCCAAACCGCATAGTAGGTTGCATTTCCTGTAGCGGTGATAGAGGTAACACCCTCGGTAGCATTTTTATCGGTTGCCCATCCGCCAAAGGTGCAATTATCCTTGGTTGCGGTGGGAAGTGATATGGTATTTCCTTCTTTGACCAGGATATTTTCTACACCTGCGGTACCACCGTTTACATCAAGTGTAATCATATAGAATGTTATCGCGATAGTTTCGGAAACGTTACCTGCGGTATCGACAACAGTGATATAATAAGTGCCTGCGGCAGATACTGCCAAAATAGCAGTTTCTTTCGTATTTGAGAAGTAAGCATTATCGACATAATTTGCAGATGTGCCGACGTAGAATCCTGCAACACCGATATCATCACTCATATTGATAGTAACCTTTTGGGTTGCATCAACATTGTTGGTTACACTTTCAATAGAAAGGATAGGTGCGGTGGTATCTTCGGGTTCTTCGGGCTCTTCGGGAGTGTAAACACCACCACTTACAACGGCAACTTTAAGGTCGTGGATATCTGTCCAACTATCACTTGCACCATTTGTATAACCATTGGCTGTAACGGTAATAGTAACGTCGGTTTCTTCAATATCGGCGAGAGCAACAAACTGAAATACACATACCTCACCACCAACAAGTTTTGCTGCTGCTGTGGCGGTGGAGGGTGCCATAATAAGAGCAAATTTTTTAGCACCACCTGAACTTAAAGCACCACTGAAATCGGTTTCGGAGACTTCAATCACCTCAAGACTCAAAAGCGTTTCATCAAAAAATACTTCAAGTGCAATTGATGCATAAGCATTTTCCCAATCGGTAATGGTAACAGGGATTGCAATTACATCCCCCGCTTTGAAAGGACCTTTTACGGTTTCAACCGTTGCGGTTGCATCGGCGACAAATGTTTCGCCATCAGCAATTTTGGTATTACAGTCGGTGCACCAGATATCGCCTGTATAGGTTTCACTTTGATTGCGGATTTCGGTGTTTTTATGGTTATTTGCATTCAAACTGCCATAGGATTGTGAACAGGTAGAACATACTGCCTTTTTAGAACAGGTAGCTTCACCGCCGACGTGATTACCAGTTGCAGGAACAGTAGAACCGGTTACGGTTTTAGTTCCACATCCTTTACAATAGGTATCACCGGTATATCCTGCACTTCCGCAGGTTGCAGAAGATGCGTTGCGAACTTCGGTGCCGCCTGTGTGATTAGATGCATTAACACTACCATAGGAAACACCACAGGTAGAACAGTTTGCCTTTGCAGTACAGGTGGGTGTGCCACCGGAGTGAGTTGCTTTATTCATAACGGCACCACATTCGGTGCAAGTATTCCAGTGATAAGTTCCATCGGTTTGATAGGTGGTGCCTGCAATACAAGTATGAGTTGTTTTAAGAGCCATAATCTCATCAAAGGTAAAGGTAGCTAAGGTATTAACCTGAGCCAAGTTAAACCAGGTGAAACGAATAGCATTGATGGATGCCCAATTTGCAGTTGCCGCCATATCGATACTTGCTCTATCGATGGTGATGGTGTACCAACCGGACTCAGAATCGCCGATATCGCTATATACGAAGTTATATCCATCTCCGCCGGTACCGGTGATAAAGTTGACTTGAAGTTGTTGTCCACCTGCTAAACCTAAACCAAGATATACCTTAATAGAGAATTTATCGTAAGATGAAAGGTCGGTTGCGGGGAAGGTGAGTTTTGCCATAGCACCGATACTACTTGCCTGACCTACAGGAATGGTGGAACTCATAGTTACAGAACCGCTACCTTCGGCAATTTGAGTGCCTGCAGAAAGTTCGGTATTGAACATATCTTTAGAATCCCAACCATCGAGGGTATCGGCATTGTTAATCATAAGATTGTCGCCAACTGCATAGGGAGTATGAGCGATAGCAGAATAACTAGGTTCGGTGGAACCACCTACGATACCGCAAAGGTTATCGAGAAGGAAGTATGAACAAGACACCTGAGGATTGTTGCTCCAAAGGAATCTGATACGGTTGATATTTGACCAATCGTTAGTACCAACAGTATTGGAGGGATTTGCCTTATTCATAGTAATGGTATTCCAACCAACTACAAAATTGGTAAGTTGAGTTTCGAAGTTAAAACCATCCTGACCGGCTGCATCGGTAAGGAAGTTAACCTGGAGCATACCACTACCTACCGAAACAGGAACGTAAACGTCAAGTTTGAAGGTATCATAGGAGGACAAATCCTTAGAAGAAGGAAAGTTGTAGTACAAAAGACCGCCAATTTCGCTACCTTGACCTACAGGTTTAGTAAAGCCCCATTTGAAGGAACCGGTACCTTGTGTAATTGTGCTGTATTCAAGAGCTGCGGTAGAAAAGTGATCGGCTGAAGGAGTGAATCCCTGACCGTCATCGAAAGGAACTATTACAGTAGCATTAGGATCGGAGGGTGTAGGATCATCGGGTGTACCGGTTACAACAATACCACGGAAATTATCGAGAAGCATAAAATCTAAAGAAATCTGTGAATTGTTGAACCAGGTAATACGAAAACGACTAACGCTTGACCAGGATGCATTATTAACGTGGTCATTGAAAGCATCCTTGTTAATATATACGGTATTCCAACCTGCATTAAGATTAGCAATATCAAAGTTATAGTTTATACCGTCACTTTGATTTGCATTACAGAAGTTAATTTGAAAATAACCTCCCTTGCCTTCCAAGGCCTTGGGAGTATAAATATCAATAGCATATTTGTTATATCCACTAAGATCAAGTGCGGAGGGACAGTTATAGTACATCATACCGCCAACGCTAGCACTTTGCCCGACGGGAGAGTTAAAGCCGAATCTCATAGAGCCGGCTCCTTGCTGTTTTACACTTGTGTCAACAGCAATACTGGTTTTGAATGCGGATTCTGCTTGGAAATTATTTGTGGAATCGAAATCAAGAATGGTAGTAGGTGTTTCGGTTACTGCTGCTTGTGCAAAAACAAGAGCAGATGTCATCACAAAGAATGACAAAACTAAACAAAGTGCCTTTTTCATTTACAATCATACCTTTCACAATATAATTAGACATAATAATTATATAGTAAATTATAGAAACTTGCAATAGAAATATTAATAAATTTTCAATTATAAAGATCTAACTATACAAACGGAAAGAGTCATAATGATTCTATTAAGAATCGTTATGACTCAAGAAGATTGCAGAATTTTTCCAAACCTATTGAAAAATAGTCACATTTGGTTTATAATAACTATGCTACACAAATTTCATAATCAACGAAACTATGAGGTTCGCTCTCTATTTTTTTATAGAGGGATATATTTCTATTTTCTCATTAAGGTTGAATACAGCAAAAATGCAAAATCCGCCTTAGTGAGTGTAGGAGTGTATCCTCTTTCGTTGAGATTTGTGTAGCAACAATAGGAGTTTGCGTTTTTCGTGCACTCTCTTATTGGGGGTGCACTTTTTTATTTTTGGAGGAATTTGTATGCCAATAGAAAGAAATAACATAGATATGTTCGTTGACATTGGAAAGAAAATCAAAGGAGTTGCGAGAACAACTGCTAATGTTGAAATCATTATCAGTATAATAATTGGAATACTAGTATTCGTATGTACTGTAGCGTTTGGTGATGTTGAAGAACTTTGGGTAGGGATACTCCTTGCAATTATTATTGTTATAATCGGTTGTGCAGTTGCTTGGTCATCAGCATACCTCTTATATGGTTTTGGAGAATTGATTGACAAAACGTGTGATATTGAAAAAAACACTCGCGGTAATAGAAAAGTATTAGACAATCAACCTACTGTCAAACAAGAACAAGTTGAGTCTATTGCGAAGCCAAAATCCGTCAAGGTGGTTACAACTAATATTCCATTGGATGAATCCACACCTTTTATTGACACCATTTGTCCTGAATGTGGTAAAGAATTATCCTTTGTAAGCAACACAAATAACACTGAATGTCCTTACTGTAACACTCAAATTTCCATAAAATAGAAACAAAAAATCCCGAAACCGTATGGCTTCGGGATTTTGTTTTGAATGAATATTCTCTGAAATAAGAAATTATCTCTTGGAGTTATAAGAACGGTGTTTTATACCGTTTTGAACTGTTTTGAAAAGTCCTTTATTATAGCGGTTTACTTGCTTTATTGTATCATATCGTTTCGTAAATTTCAAGACCGTTTTATATTTTGGGACATCAAACAGACATCAGCGGACATCAAAATACTATTGCAATTTTAAGGAAATCAAGTCTGCAACCTTTGCCTTTGCACTGTCAAGAACATCTGCATACACATTCGCAGTTGTTGATACATCAGAATGACCGAGCAATTCAGAAACTATTTTCAAGTCGATACCGCTATTTATTAAAAGTGTGGCGTTGCAGTGCCTTAAACTATGTAATGTTATAAAGTCAAAGTCCGTACCTTTAACAAAACGCCTGAATTGTGTGTTGAGTCCTGACCTGTCAACATAATTGCCGCTATCGGTTGTAAAGACCATTTCAGGATATTTATAATCTTTTCCGAGTTTTGCTATCTTTTCATCATTGTATTGTTTCTGCTCTAAAAAGATTTTTGCCAAAATATCCGATAATGCAATATACCTATTACTTGTTTTAGTTTTCGGCGGTTGTAACCAATGCTTACCGCCTACATCTGTTAGTGTGTTTTCAATGTGAATAGTTTTGTTTTCAAAGTCTATATCTTGCCAACGCAGAGCCAAACATTCACCCGAACGCATACCTGTATATAACAAAACTTTAATAATACGGTTGAACTGTGTGCTATCTTCAACCATTTTCAATAAGTCTTTCGCTTGATGTTCATTAAGGAAAGGCTTTTTTTCTTTTGGTTGCTTTGCCTTTGGTAATATAACCGCTTTTGTGCAGGGTGTTTCTTTTATAAAACCCTGTTCAACAGCACGAGCGAAAATGCTTTGAAGTATAACATAAACTTTTCTGCAAGTCGCAGGGGCGTATGTGCGAGTCTTAAAAAAGGCGGTTATCTTTGCAGGGGTAAAGTCTTTAAGTTTGATGTTTCCGAGTTCAGGCAATAAATGATTTTTTATCTGACTTTCATAATTATATGCTGTAATCTCTTTTAGTTCATTCTTTGCATAGTTATCAATAAACCATTCAGCCATATCACAGAAACGCATATTTTCGTTTAATGAAGTCATACCCTTGCATTTTCTTTCAAATTCAATAGCAAATTCGTGAGCAAGTTTTTCAGCCTTTTTCGGTGTGGTGTTTTCAGGTGGTTTATATGTGGTTGTTTTTCGTATCTTCTTACCGTTCACATCAAGACCGAGAGAAACGACAATCTGAAAAGTGTTTCCACGCTTATTTATCGTTGCCATTGTTTACACCTGCCTTTGCAGTTCATAATCGAAATTGCCTTTTTTATATTCCTCTATACCCTTTTTATATTCTTCATCAGTAATTCGTCCCTCTTGATATAAAGACTCTGCAAAGCGGAATAATTTTTGTTGAATTAAGAAATCGAGTCTTTCGTCTACAGTTGAAAAACGAGAATTATATTTGTTTTTCATTCTATCGGTAATATCAGTAATTGTGTGAGTTATTGAATAATCTGTAATATCAGAATTGCGAATTGTCGTTCGAGCATTACCGACACTAAATGAAATATCTTCGTTTTCGTTATCACACATTTTGCCCGATAATAAAGCCAAAAAATAATTAAAGTCATCATCTTCTACAAGTAGCGAAAGAGTATCACTGTTTGCGGTTGCGTGGTTCTTCTTTGAAATTTCACATAATTTTTGAACGGCTTTTGAGGATAGACCTATATATTCACACACTGCATTCAAGTCTTTATCAGCCGTAGGTTCTTGGGCAAGTCCGAGTAAATAATCGGTTGATACATTATAATACCTTGCTATTTTTGTTAAGTTTGATATTGAGCAATCAGAAATACCGTTAACATACTTTCTAAAAGTCTGTTCGTGTATTTCCATTTTTTTTGCCTGTACAGGTATTGTATTTGTGTAATCCTCATCAAGTTTCAGTTCAATAAGTTCGCTCAACTTCTCTTTTAATATTTTTTTCATAACATCACCTATCTAATTTGATAATTTGACCGCTTTTTTTCTCTAAAAACCAACTAAAAGGCGGTTTTCGTTTTTTCTTTTTATTTATGCTATAATCTAATTAGATAGAACGAGTCGACATTCTATCTAATTAGATTTTACACTATAACGGCAAATTTGTCAAGAGAAAAAGAAAGAAAAACGGAGTTGATTATTTTGAGTTTAGAAAACAATAAAACTATTGAAGAAATGGCAAGAGATGAACGCCTTGCTTATTTTAAGGAGTGGCGAGCCAACAATAAGGATAGAGTAAAAAAGTATAATACTGCTTATTGGGAAAAAAGAGCCGCTCGAAAAAATGAAGAAAAGGAGAATAAAATCGGTGATTGAAAACTCTCCTAAATTCTTAACTATTAGAGAAACCGCAAACAAAGGTATTTTATCTGAATATGCTTTGCGTTTAATGCTGAAATCGGACAACCCACCCCCACACATTACAATCAATAAAAAAGTAATGATAAACTATCCCCTTTTTATTGAATGGCTTGATAACGAAAGTAAAAAGGCGGTGAGTAGTTGAACCACCTGAAGCAAAAATCTGTGTGGATAAATTGGCGTTTTGAAAAGGACAGAAACGGCAGACCGACAAAAGTACCTAAAAACTCCCGAACAGGTGGAAACGCACAATCGGACAATCCACAAACTTGGAGCAGTTTTTCAAAGACTGAAGCCGAAAAGCAAAAATATAGTGGTATTGGCTTTATGTTTGCGAATGGCATTTGCGGTGTTGATATTGACGGTTCAGACGGACATACAAAAGAAAACCCCTTGACCGCTGAACTGCTTGAACTTTTCAAAGGTACATATATCGAAAAGAGTCCGAGCGGAAGCGGTTATCACATCATTTTTCAGTGTGATATAAGCCAAATTCCCACAGAAATAGACAAAGACGGAAAAACAAAGTTAAACCCTGCCTATTATCAGAAAAACCCTAAAAACAATATAGAGTGCTATATTTCAGGCATTACAAATCGTTTCTTTACCTACACAGGTAATCAAGTATCAGAGCATAGCGAAATTACAGACCAAACAGAGCAGGTTTTATATCTGTTAAACAAATTTATGTATAGAGGTGATGAGCGTATAAGTACAGCAATTCTTGAAAGAGCAAGGAACGCAAAGAACGGAAACAAGTTTATTGCTTTATATGACAATGGGGATATTTCCGCATACAACAATGATGAAAGCAGTGCTGATATTGCTTTATGTAACATTCTTGCTTTTTATTTGCAGGGTGATACCGCCGCTATTGATACGGCTTTTCGTGAAAGTGCTTTATACCGTCCAAAATGGGAGCGGACAGACTACCGAGAAAACACTATATCAAAGGCTGTTGCTTTGTGTGGCGGTGAGTATTACAAAGGCAGAGGCAGACCACGCACACGCACGCAGAACGAGTCTACAACCGAAGATTTTACCCCTGATGTGTTAAGTGCTTACCTTGAAGAAAACGGCATTACAGTTCGTTTTAACGATATTACAAAAGCCGTTGATATTGAGGGTATGGAAAACGAAAGTGCAGAGCATATACAGGCTAATATATCGGCTATTCTTTATAGTGAATTGCAGAGCCAATACAAGCGGTGCAATATGCAGATTATTTCTTCTTACCTTGATATTATTGCAAGTCGAAACAGATACAACCCTGTACTTGATTTTCTTGACAGTGTGGAATATGACGGTAACGATTATTTGACGGAATTATACGAAATTCTTAATATTTCCGCTGATGATACATTAAGTCGTACACTTATAAAAAAATGGCTGTGGCAGTGTATTTCAATGCTACACAATAACCCTGTTGAGCCGTTCGGTGCTGACGGTGTTCTTGTTATCACAGGTAAACAAGGTATCGGTAAAACAAGCCTATTCCGTAAACTTGCACTGAAACCGCAGTTTTTCAAAGAAGGTATCGCTTTAGACTTCAGGGATAAAGACTCATACATTCGAGCGTTGTCCTGTTGGATAGGTGAACTCGGAGAAATTGAAACAACTTTCAAATCTGATGTTGAACGCTTAAAGGCATTTATAACACAAAATATTGATGAATACCGAAAGGCTTACGGCAGGGGCGATATTCGGGCAGTACGCCGCACTTCTTTGTGTGGCACTTGTAACAGTGAAGAATTCCTGATTGATAGCACAGGAAATCGCCGCTTTTTTAGTGTGGCGGTTGATGAAATCGACCTTGACAGACTTTCAACTTTCAATGCGGTTCAGTTATGGAAACAGATACAGGCTTTATCAAGCGGCAATTTGCAAGGTTTTAGGCTTACAAAGGAAGAACAAAAAGAACTTGCAGAGCGTAACGCAGTACACGAAAAGAAACTCAAAGGCGAAAACGAAATTGAGGATATTCTTAATGCTGTTGATAATGCAAAGTATAAGATAAGTAACGAGTTGATGACGGTAACTGACTTCAAGCAGTTATATAGTGATGAACTCCGAGCCTATTCCGTTGCACAAATTGGCAAAGTGCTTGATAAGTTAGGTTATTCGGCAGAGGTTAGAAAAATCAACGGACGAACGCAAAGATTAAGAGTTCTACCAAGAAGAATATACAACAATTTTTATTAAATGCGGTTACGGTTTACAGTGGTTACAGGTAACTCTATGGGACGATAAAAAATAAATAAAATAATTTATTTGATTATTATGTTACAAAGGAATTTACCGTAACTTATGTAAATTGCCGTAACTTTTAGAGGTGAAGCGTATGAAAATACTGTTTCAAACGAAAATCGGCACTTTCAGAGGTTGTCCGTGTGTGTTACAAAGAATAGATGATACGCCGATAAACTATGCTGAATGGTGCGTACAGTTTGCAGGTAACGGACATTATTTTTCTGAATATGATGAAGCCGTTGCATATATCCGAAAAAGAAAGTTTATGAACAACAAACAAATTCAAACGATAGTGAGGTGATAATATGGTTGACTATAATAAAATGCTTATTGATTTGTTAAACGAAAAAATTGTGCGTTTGAATATTGAAAACGACTCTAAAAGAAAGGAAATAGACCGTCTTAAAAAGCGTATAAGGGAGTTAGAGAAACTTAATGATAAAAACACTCAAGAAACACATTAAACGATTTTTTGCGAAATTTGCTACAAAGAAAGAGGGTGTAAAGTGTGCAGAGGAAGAACGACGAGATTTTACTGTCTGCTCTAATTGCGTGCGGCAGTATTCGAGCCGCTGCCAAAATTGCCGAATGTTCAGAAACGACAATCAGAACAAGACTGAATGATGATGATTTTCGGCAAAGGTACGAACAAGCAAAAGGGGCGATTTTAACTGAAGCCTGCGACGCTATTTCTGCACGCTTAACCCGTGCTATTGATACTTTGTGTGAGGTGTTGGAAGATACCGAAAACGCCGCTACAGTTAGAGTATCAGCGGCAGACTCCCTGCTCCGTCACGGTTTACGCTATGTTGAGGTAGCAAATATTCTTGCAAGATTAGAAGCCATTGAAAAGGCACAAAAAGATAACAATTATTGATTTGAAAGGAATTGATTATATTATGACAAGTAGAAGAAATTTTTATTGGGACATCAGAGGTATTGTAAATTCTACCATTGAAGATTTGACCGAGTTTGACAAACAAGAGAAAGCCATTCAGGACAAAATCAAAAGCAACCGTTATACTGCAAAGGCTGTTCAATCTGAATTGCAACCTGAATTAGCAACCATTCGTAGAAATCGAGAAACAAGGCGTGAGGACGGCATTGCCGCTGTTCGTGCAAGAGCGAGTGAATATATTGCAGAATTACGAAAGGCAGACCAACTTAACCCCGATAATTTGACAGATGATATTAAACTCTTACAATCGGGCGTTGCTCTCTCTGCTGATGATTTAGCAACTCTTTTTGACCGTAACGCAGGTAATAGCACAATGCAAAAGTTAATCACTGACTTTGCAAAACAGCACAACAGGGACATTCAGCGTTATTATAGACCGGCAAATGCTGACTTGATAAAAGGTGTTGAAAACATACCTGAAGTAATGCGAATTGTACTTAAATGGCACAATAAACCCGATATTTTCAACAACCACGTTGGAGAGGGTTCTGACCTCGATAAATTTTTGCGTGATGAATAAGGGAATAAAAAGTGTAGAACTGCGTTTGCAAGACATTGAAAAGCAATTAAAAATAGAGCCTGTACCGAGTTTTCAAGAATTCAAAAGTGAGTGGGAAAGAATGGACTCTCTTTCCTGCTCCGTTCTTGCGGCAGAAGCGGAAAGCGGAGATTTTGAAAGTATGAACCGAGCAAGACGAAAATATATGCTTGCAGTTAGAACATACTTGCTTGAAATGGGCTTGATTGATAAAAATGCAAAAAGTTTTCAAGAAATTGCAGACGAATTGGAGAAAGAAAATTGAAAGATATACTATCACGCTTAAAAGAGTTAGAACGAACGCAACCGTCAAGAGCAGCTTCAAAATGTTTTTTAATAGAATGGTACTGGAATTGAAAATGAATTTTT
>JAZQJN010000102.1:0-14100 GCA_045541655.1 Acutalibacteraceae bacterium | reverse complement strand
AGTTTGTCAACAGTTTTCTTCACCGAATTTAGAGCCGTATTTTTGAGTTTTTCTTACATATTATATAAAATGGGAACTCTCCCGAGATATTCTATCCCGAGAGAGTTGAATTTAATCTTTATAATACCAAATTTTAGGGTTTTTCATTGTGCAGTCATCACGGGGAACAAAACGAAGAAAATTATCCTCTTCTCTCTTTGGCACTTCACAGGCAAAGGCGGTTTTTGTGCGGTATTCTTTTGGCACAACATATTGGGAAATCATTTCATCTCCCAAATACACTTCAAAGCATCCGTCTATCAAGGGGATAACCAATTTACCCCTTGTGTTTTTTTTGATAATCAAACCCTCGATGCCGCTAAATTCTATTCCTTCGCCCTTTACTGAATCAATAATATCAGTGATTGTTTTAATCCTTTCATCCATTAGTCTTCCAATCTCACGGGCATTATTGTACTGCGTTATCTGTTCGGGAGTAAACTCTATCACATCTCCCCCGCTATACTCTATAGAGAGATTATCGCAATTATGTTTGCGAAGAAGTCCTCCTGCGTTATTAACCGACACGCCATGAAGGGTAAGGCCATCTACCTCCTCAACGGCAAAACCGCAACGTTCATCGGTATCAGCACAGTAAATATCCACGTGAGAAAAGCGGATGTTTTTCCCATTCCTTATTGTAAACGCCGCCGCAGGGGGTTCCTTAAATGAAAGGCAAGATTCGGGGTAAAGACCTACGTAATCAAGGATATCGTGCTGATCGGTTTTATTCGCCATTTCCTTTGTACCTCCACCAAGGCAGGTAAGGCGGATATTATCGAAGGATATATCTTCCATAGGAAATTTGGGTAAAGAATAGAGGAAACATCCACTGTATGGGGTATATAAATTTACGTTTCTACGCTCGGTTAGTAGGGCGGTGATATTGGAAAAATTCATCCGTCTCAAATGTCCACAATCGGGGCGGGATGACGAAGAATATATACTGAAGGGATAATGAGAAACGGTGATAAAAAACGGACGGGTTACGTTATTCATTGTGATTCCCGTGAAGGTGAAATCTTCGAAATTATAATCTTCGCAAAGTTGCAATTTTATGCCATCGTTACTATCGTGGAAAACACAATTTGATACCGTAATGTATTTGAAATCAGAGGTGGATTCAGGCCCAATTCTAATGCATCCCCAAAGTTCAGAACGAATGGTACAGTTGGTGATGGTAAAACGGACACAGGGTTCAGACGGGGTAAGACATTTAAGACCGATTCCATCATCCCCTGCATCGATTATACAATCGGATATAGTTACATCCTCACCGCCGTCAAAATCTATTCCGTCTCCACAGGCGGTACCTACGGAATTTATATGGAGCCCCGAAATAGTTACCCTTTTACATCCTAAAAGATAGTTGGTAAAGGAACCGGGGCGATACATTGTAACATCGCGAAGTAATACATCTTCACAATGAGAAAAAACCACCAAAAAAGGCATTCCTATTTCGGGATTATTGGCACAGGAATTATCTCTTCTTCCATCCAGAACACCCTGACCTACTATCCCTACGTGGTGGGCATCCTCCGCCATAACAAGGGCTTTGCAAGGATTCACATTACTCGCGTCGGGGGACATTTTATCATTAACAAGCATAGCGGCACGGGCTCCCCAGGCGCATCCTCTTTTGGTGGGTTTGTATTTTGAAAAATCCATACTTCCCAAGAGTTCCGCTCCGGGAAGCAGTTCAAGATATACATTGGATTTTAACTCTACTGTACCGGTTACGTATTTACCTGCAGGGACAGTAACGTATCCACCGCCATCTTTAAAGCAGGCAGAAACAGCCCTTTCAAAAGCAAGGGTGTTATCGGTTACCCCATCGGATACGCCACCAAAATCTAAAATATTATAACGCAAAATATCCCCTCTTCGTTTAGCATATTTATATTTTTTAGTATATCATTATAAAAAATATTTTGCAACAAAAAACAAAGCCATCTCCTACGAGATGGCTCTATCTTTTAACCTTTATGGGCTTTTAATGTTTCACAGTTCGGCGTTTCGTCCTAATTATTCAGCACTGATGTTTGCTTCGGGACGGGTTACCTTGCCGGAACGCAAGCAACGGGTGCAGGCGTTGATACGGCAGGGTGTGCCGTTTACGATTGCCTTAACGCGTTGAACATTGGGCTTCCAGGTACGGTTGGAACGTCTGTGTGAGGGGGATACTTTAATTCCGAAAGTAACACCTTTGCCGCAGATATCGCATTTTGCCATTGCTTCTGCACCTCCTTAAACCTTTCTTGGCATATTAAATCACTGTAAACGCTATATTATCACACTTTTTTTCTAATTGCAAGTGTTTTTTTCAAAAAAATTAATCAATTTTATTCATTACAAGACCGGTGATAAGTTTGGGATAAAAATAGGTGGATTTTTGAGGCATCTTTTCTCCCGCCAAGGCAACATCTCTGATCTCATCAACACGGGTGGGATTTAAAATGAATGAGCAGTTGGCTTTACCCTCTCTTACACTGTTATATGCTTCTTCTGCAACCTTGGTATAGGTAAGATTGATTTGCTTTGCCATATTTTCTTTATCTATACCAAGTCCTTTTTCAAGCACCATAGTATGAAGAACGGTTACGTCGAGTCCGCGAAGGGCAGCACTACCGCACATAACGTCTTCACATACACCGCAGGTTTTACACACCATAATGGTTACGGTTTCGCCGCCTGCATACATAGCAAAGGCAATTTTTCCGTCGTTATAGAGGGTTTCGAGTTCCTTTTCGGCATCGGCTACGGGAATGTTTTCGATTAAATCGAAATCTGCTTTTGCATCGACAAGAAGTTTCTTGGCATCGAAGTTTTCAAGGTCGCGGACAATTCGATGGGTGGGGAAAACTACAAGACCCTCCTGACCCATATCTGCAAGGAACATCATAATGTCATCGCAGGCATCGCCTTCAATCGCTTTACCTTCACTACGGAGATAGTTTCTGTAGTTAAGGGCGGTTTCATAGCGGTGGTGTCCATCGGCGATATATAATTTTTTATCTTCAAAACATTTGGAGATATTTGCACAAACGTCCTCATCATCAATTATCCACAAACGATGGACAAGACCCTCTGCATCGGTAATCTTTACGTCGGGTTCTCTGTCGGTTTGGGTATTGACAATTCCTTCAAGGATAAGGTCTTGCATATAAAGACAATAAATCTGACTAAAGTTGCAGTTGGTCGCCTTCATAAGATTAAGTCGGTCTTCTTTGGCTTTGGATAAGGTTTCTTCGTGAGGAAGAACAACTCCTTTTGAAAACTCTTCTATCTTTACTCTTGCCACCATACCTCTTACGGTTTTGGTTTCGCCTTTAACGGTAAAATCAATGCTGTAAACGTAATATCCTGCCTTTTCATCTTTGGCGAGAACATTATTATTAAGCCAATCTGATAAAACTTCCCCTGCTACGGCATAGGGGTTTTCTCCCTCTTTGGGAAGTTCAAGACGGATAATATTGTGCGGGTTTTTCTCAATAAAATCCAAGCGTTCTTGTTCGCTGATAATATCATAAGGGGGGCAAACCAATTCATTAAGTTCACCTGAACAACATTTAAATCTCATCGCCTTAAAGGGCTTTACTACTGCCATATATATCAGTCCTTTTTGTAAAAGTTTCTAATAGATAATATATCGCAAACCCGCAGTTAAAGTCAACACAAATATTGCTTTTACATTTAATATTTATAAAATATATCAAATTTTTATTAAAAAACTTGCAAAATTGAAAGTTTTGTTGTAAAATGATTGGTGGAAAATTAAATTGTTACAATTTTGATATCTTTTTAGGAGGCAGATTTATGTCTAATATTTTGTTTCAAGACCTTGTTCTCGAAATGAGCGAGACCGTTGACAGGGTTATTGGTATTGTGGATGACACTAATACCATTATCTCCTGCAGCGACCTTTCAAAGATTGATACCACCGCCGATATTGACTTCCAAGACCTTTTCGTTTCGGGAGATATTGTTGTTCGTGACGGATATACCTACAAAGGTTTCTATACCGAACAATCGGTAAACTACGTGGTTTTCACCGAAGGTACCGATGCTACTGCATCCAAATACGTATCCCTTCTGGCAATTTCCTTCTCCTCCATAAAAAAGTTTTATGACGAAACCCACGACAGAGCAAACTTCATTAAGAACGTTATTATGGACAATATTCTCCCCGGAGATATCTATCTAAAGGCAAGAGAGCTTCGTTTCAACACCGAAACCACCCGCGTTGTTTTGCTTATTCGTCTTCTTCGCAACAACGATATTTCGGTTTATGAAATTCTCCGCAATATCTTCCCCGAAAAGAACAAGGATTTTGTCATCAGCATAAACGAAACCGATATAGCCCTTGTTAAAGAAATAAACGAAGATATAAGCGATAAAGATTTGGAAAAACTTGCCCGTTCTATTGTGGATACCCTTTCCAGCGAGTTCTATACCCATTCGGTTGTTGGTATTGGAACCATTGTTACCGGTGTTCGTGAACTTGCTAAATCCTTCAAAGAAGCCCACGTTGCCCTTGAGGTAGGTAAGGTATTTGACACCGAAAAGCCCATTGTCAACTGCAGTAGTTTGGGTATTGCACGTCTTATTTACAACCTCCCTACCACCCTTTGCCAAACCTTTTTATCTGAGGTATTCAAAAGAGGTTCTATTGAAAGTTTAGACCAAGAAACCCTCTTTACCATTCAAAGATTTTTTGATAACAATTTGAACGTTTCCGAAACATCCCGTAAACTTTTCGTTCATCGTAACACTTTGGTTTATCGTTTGGATAAAATCAAGAAGCTTACCGGCCTTGATTTGAGAGAATTTGACCACGCTATTGTTTTCAAAATTGCTCTTATGGTCAATAAATATCTTAATGCTAATCCCGTTAAATTCTAACAGAAAGGATTGAGTAGTCATATCACAGGAAAACTCTAACCCCATTATTGAATTCCGTGGGGTACATAAAGTTTATGACAACGGCACCCGTGCTATGAATGACGTTAACCTGAAGATAAATCCAGGTGAATTTGTATTCGTGGTAGGTGCTTCAGGTGCAGGTAAAAGTACCTTTATAAAGTTAATAATCCACGAAGAAAAGCCAAGTGCAGGTGAGGTTGTTGTTGGTAATTTTAAGGTTTCTAAGCTTAAACGCCGACACATTCCTAAACTCCGTCGCACCATGGGTATTGTATTCCAAGACTTCCGTCTTATAAAAGAAAAAACCGTTTATGAGAATATCGCCTTTGCTATGCACGTTGTTGGTGCATCGAAAAAAGAGATTCGTAGAATGGTTATTACCGCTCTTAACATAGTAGGTCTTAGCAGTAAGGCGAAATGTTATCCCGATGAACTTTCCGGCGGTGAGCAACAACGTGTTGCTCTTGCCAGAGCTCTCGTAAACAAGCCCGATCTTATTCTTGCCGACGAACCCACCGGTAACGTTGACCCTCATATGTCCTATGAAATTGTTGAACTTCTTACCGAGATTAACCGTCACGGTACTACCGTTATAATGGTAACCCACGAACATCAACTTGTTCGCGATTTTGGTCATAGAGTTATTATGATTGAAGACGGTGCTGTAGTTGCCGATGATGCTCCCGAAAATATCTCTACCGTTGCTGAAGCCCCCGAACGCAAGGTTTCTACCATCGCAAACGAAGACGCTAATGCAGTATATAATTTTGATGAAAACTCCGATGAGGTAACGGTTCATACTGTATCCGGAAAGATTGAGGTGCCTGTATCGGTAGAATCCTCCCCTGCTGATGCCGAGGAAATTCCCGCTGGAACAACAGAATCCAATCAAGCGGATGATTCCGACAATTCATTAAATATGTTCCAGATTGTTTTTGATGACGCTTCCGATTTGGAATCCTTAAAGAAGGAGGACAAAGAAGATGAAAATTAGAAGTGTAAAATATCTTTGTGGTGAAGGTCTTAAAAACGTTTGGTCTCACCGACTTATGTCAGCTGCATCTGCAGGTGTTCTTGTTGCCTGTATGCTTATGATAGGTATTGTTTGGGCACTTAGTCTTAATATCGACAATGCTGTAGATTCCATTGAAGACCAAAACGTGGTTATGGTATTCTTTGAGGATGATTTATCCCGAGAAGAAGCCGAAAAAACCTGTAACGATATTATTGGCAAATATGAAAACGTAAAATCTGCAGAATTTATATCCCGCGAAGCAGGTTTACAAGCCCAAAAACAATCTATGGGTGAGGAATATGCGGAACTCTTTGACCTTTATACAAAGGATGCTAAAGATAACCCTCTCCCCGATGGTTGCAGAGTAACAATTCTTGACCTCAATGATTTTGACGCCACCCTTACCAAACTTGAAAAGTTTACTCCGGGGGTTCAAATTGTTCGCAGTCAACGCGAACTTGTAAATAAGCTTACCACCATTCGTTCCATTGTTAACATTGTTGGTTTTGGTGTAATATTCATTCTTCTCATTATTGCTCTTGTTATTGTATCCAACACTATCAAGGTTACTATGTATACCCGTAAGCTTGAAATCAACATTATGAAAGCAGTTGGTGCTACCAACAGTTTTATTCGTTTTCCTTTTGTTATTGAAGGTATGGTTTTGGGAATCTTTTCGGGCGTTTGTTCCACCGGTATTCTGTATTTTATATACAAAATTGCCGAAAAGGCATTTTCATCATCCTTTGATGTTGCTTTCGCTCCCTTCTCATCCTTTGCATGGCCTTTACTTGCAGTATTCGTAGTTATCGGTGCAGGTGTCGGTGCTTTGGGTAGTGTGTTCTCGATTGGTAAATATCTCCGCCACGAAGGCAGCGAATTTAACGCTTTGATTTAGAGGTGAATTATTTATGTGCAGAAAAATTATATCCTTACTAATGGTTGTTGTTCTATCGGTTTGTGTATGTTCTTTTGCTCCTATCACCAATGCAGCCACCACTAAAGAACAAATTGCCGAGCTTGAAAGAAAACAACAGACCATAAGAAATCAAATTGCTTCATTGCAAAATGATATTAACAAACAGGAAAAACTTCGCAAGCCCCTTCAAGATCAAATTGATAATCTTCAAGCACAAATCGACCTTTACAACAATGAGATTACCGGATTTGAAAACGAAATTTCTGAACTCAAGGAAAAACAGGATAAAATCGAAGCCGACTTGCAAACTAAAAAGGATTTATTCTTAAAGAGAGTTCGTGCCCTTTATGTTTCCGGTAGTGTAAATACTCAACTTTCTATCCTTTTGGGTGCTGACGACTTTAGTAATTTCCTTTATCAAGACCAGGTTTTAGAAAGTATTACCAAATACGATAATAAAATTATGGAAGACCTTAAAGAGGATATTGATGAGTTAGAAAAGCTTAAAAGTGGTATTAACAGCAAAAAGGCAGAAGTAGAAAAGGTTAAGGCAAACGTTGTTTCTAAACAGTCCGTTCTTAATGATGCTATTAAACAGTACAACGCCATTATTGGTAAGTTGGAAGATGAAAAAAGCGACTTGAACGATACCCTTAAGAATTATCAGAATCAAATTGATAATCTTGAAAAGGAAATAAACGGCGCTATTAACAACTCCTCTTCCAGCAATATCAAATATGATGGTTCTAAATTCAAGTGGCCCTGTCCTAACTATTACTACTTATCTTCCCCCTTCGGTCCTCGTTGGGGTAGAAATCATAATGGTATAGATATTGCCGGTTCTGCAATATACGGCAAACCCATTATCGCCGCCGCTGATGGTCAAGTTTCTCTTTCCAGCTACAGTGCCGGAGGTTACGGAAATTATGTTATGATAAACCACGGTAAAGACAGCAGTGGTACCAACTATACCACCCTATATGCTCATATGTCCAGTCGTGCAGTTTCCACCGGAAGATGGGTTACTAAAGGTCAGATTATTGGTTACGTTGGAAGCACCGGATATTCCACCGGCCCTCATCTTCATTTTGAGATTCGCGTAAATGGTTCTCCTAAGAATCCTATGAATTGGTTTAATAATTTCTAATATACTTATTATATGCTAAAAACGCTCGAGCATTATGCTCGAGCGTTTTGTTGTTTCTATAATATAATAAACTCTATACAAGGGTAATTTTGCCCACAATATGATGCAATATAATAAGTGCATCTTCAGCATTCAGGACACCGTCTTTGTTTGAATCAGCACCATCCACAAACATCATCGTGGTATCAATTTTTCCTACAACATATTGCAATACACATAAAGCATCTGCTGCGGTAATTTCTCCGTCAAAGTTACTATCTCCCGTAGGGACTTTATTGAAATACTTAACAGTTAAAGTTGCTGTTTTGCTTCCTACTGTAATGGTTATCTTTTTCTCTCCGGCTGTGGTGCAATCATATTTTCCAATAGTGTATTCTAATGTCTCGGTTTTGTTGCCATTTTCCACTTTATAAACCTTAAACGCGGTGTTTGGAACATCGTTGTTGATTACAAAACTCGTTCTAATAACCTCTATCTCGACCGAAAAGGTTTCTGACGAAGAAACAAGTTCAGAGAACTTAAGATTTATCCATCCCGTAAGACCATCAACGGTGGTATATCCCCATTCTCCCGAAATTTTTGTTACAGTAAATAATGTATTATAAGGAACTGCTCCCAAAATAGCACCATCGGTGGATGCAGTTTTCCGTACGTTCATTCCATCATCGGACAGTATTCTATATGTGCCAAGTTGATAGGTGGTTGTTTCGACAGCTTTTACTGTAACGGTAAATGTAGCGGTTTTACCCTGATATGTTACGATAACAGTATGTGTTCCCTTTGTGGTGCTGTATCCTGTTACCGTATAACCACTTGATATTGTTTTGCTGGAATTATCGCTATATTTGGCGGTTACAACCATTCCTGCGGTATTTAATTGTTCGCCTTCGGTATAGACAGTTTTAGTGGGCGGTGTTATGGTTATTCCTGTGAGGGTTGGCACAACCGTATCGGCGATTTTTTCGGTATATTCAAGAGATATCCATCCGGATTTTCCGTCATAAGTAGTATATCCCCAGGACCCCGATATTTTTGTAACCGTAACCTCGGTGTTATTAGGAATGGCACTTAGAATGTTCGCTCCTGAGTTCGCCTCGGAACGAAGATTAACTCCGTTCTCAGTAGAAACACGATATTTACCCGTTTCGTAGGTTGTTTGGCTTTCAGACTGAGTTACCGATACAGTAAAGGTAGCACCTCTTCCGTTATATGCCACCGTTATAGTATGGGTGCCTACTTCATCCTTATATCCCGACACTGTATACCCTGAAGTAATCGTTTTCGTTGTGTTGTTACTATACACAGCGGTTACCGTCATCCCTGTTGTATTAAGGGTCTCCCCTGTTTTATATTGAACTTTATTGGGAGGTGTAACCTTAAGTTGTATGTAATCGGGAGTGGTCATTTTGGCGTATTGCAAGGATATCCAACCCGTGACACCGCTATAGGTTATCTTTCCCCAATTGTTTGATACATCCGACACATATGTAGATGTATTATAAGGAATTGCTCCCAATATCGAATAACTTGTTCCTGCTCCGGAACGGATATTTAATCCATTATCGGACGTAACAAGATATGTACCCGTTCCAACCTTACCGGGAGTCATATTAGGAGGAGTTGTTGAACTCCCACCGCCTGTTAATATACTCGCCTTAGGTCCTTTGTAAAGTTGAATTGAAACAACGCCTGATGCGGAATAGTCAAATAAATCATCATAACCCCTATTCGCAGGGTCAAACATATATGCAACCCCGTTTTCGACTCTGTCAATAGCAACATAGTGTCCGCCATTGTTAACTTCAACGACTACCACATATCCTTTTTTTATATAATAGTCAATTTCTTCAATTTTATCTGCCTTGCTCATTCCACTGGAAAACTTAACGTTGGTATTATAAGAAAATTTGCTGGTGTAACCATTAACAGCACCCCAGTAGAGCCAACCTTGGGATGTGAATCCCCCATTTTTTTTGAGCCAATTAACAAAAATCCCGGGGTTAAAAACGGTGGGGTCGGTAGAAACCGCTCCCGAATGAACCATAAGTATTGCTATGGATGTTACTGCACATCCCGATTTAGAAACAGTATCTCCCACACTACCAAAGGTTATAGACCCCCATCTGGAATCGCTTTGTTTCCATGTGGTGTATTCGTATGTTGCACCAAAAGCAGGCACCATCCCAAAGATAAAACTTAAGGTTAAAATCACCGAAATTAGCGAAATTGCAATCTTTTTCACAGTTTTTCTCCTTATCTTAAACAACTCTATATATTGCTGAATTTACGACCAAATTCTACTCTATTATACATTATAGCGTATTACCTTGTTTCTGTCAATATTTTTCGAACTAAGGAAAAATTAGAATTTAATCCCAAAACACTTTGTTTACTTTTGTAAATTGAGGGAGTTTTTTATGTTATTTTGAAAATAAAATGTAAACTTTTTGTTAATTTTTTGAAAATTACAGGTGTGTTTTCGCCTGATTCTTCAAAAAAATTTATTATTTTTTTATTTTTCCGATAGCGATAAAAAAATTGTTGAAAACTCAAATAAATTATTGCATTTTAATATGTAATATAGTATAATATTACATATACTTGTAAAGGTAGGTATTAAACTATGAAAAAAGTATTGTCTTTGTTATTGGCGTTGTGCTTAATGACATCTGCTTTTGTGCTTACAGCACAAGCTGCAAATGCTCCTAATTTCACCGTCAATGTATCCTCTGACCAGAACGGAAATGTGAATCTTATATTCAGTCTCAATTCCGGTACCAATTTAGGTGCGTTCAAGTTGAATGTCGCCTATGACCCTGCTATGCTTCAAATTTCAGGTGACACAAGCGAAGCATTTGCCAGTCATGTATCGGACGTTACCTGGGCAGTAAACTCCAGTAAGTACAACCAAAATCTTTCGGGCAACACTGCCAGTGAAAGTAAGGTTATAGTTACCGGACTCTGTACTAACACCTCTACCGGTATTTCAGGTGGCGGATATCTCTTCTCCCTTAAATTTAAGGTGAAATCCGGTGCCCCTGACGGAACTACCGTTGTTAGAATTACCAAAGGTGAAATGGCTTTGGTGTCAGGTAGTAGTTGCAGTGCTACCGTTCCTGATTCGGTTGCTCTTAACATAGTCGGTGGAATTGTTACCGACCACTCCTCTACCACCCAACAATCATCTGTAATTCTCAACTTCGACTCTACCTCCAACTTTAAGACTGCTTACGCTACCTCTATGGCTATTGAAAGCAGTGTAAAAAAAGAGGGTTCCGGCTCTATGCGTATGGGATTCAACAGTCCCACAGGTCAAAACGCTTCTGTTGGCGGTTACCTGCTTTACGAATTTACCACAGCTCAAGACTTGTCTAAGTATGACAGCTTTAGCATGAACATATATACCCCCTTGGCTATGGAAGGTAAGGGTGGTATTTTCCAGGTTAACTTTGTTACCTCCACCAGCGGTGAAGATGGTTTCAACTTTGACTGTGATATTTCTAATATTTACACCGGTTGGAATACCATCTCCTTTAACAAGAATGATCCCTCTGCTACCGTTAGCGGTGCAAACTGGGGTTCTATCAAACGCATCCGTCTTCTTTGGTTCAACTATTCCCAAATTTCAAGACAGTTCTTCCTTCTTGATAACTTGGTAGGTTACTACGGCAGTGGCAGCGGTAGTGGCAGTAGTTCTACCGTCACCTCCTCTATCCCCGAAGTTTCCACCGTTATTCCTTCCCAACCCGATGCAGCGAATGCCTTTGACCAATGGACCGATACTACCGGTGAATCACACCACAGTTGGACTTTTGTAGAAAACAACTACACCAATATTAACAATCAACATGCCGCTGTTGCCTTGGAATTTATTCCTGCAAGGTCATATATTTCGGGAGCAAGTCTTCGTTTGTTCTTAGCGAGTGGTTACAGTGGATACGTACGTTTTTCAATTCGCACCTCGCTCACAACTATCACTGATAATTCCACCGAAATATACGGCAACAACTATCTGTACGGAGGATCAGGCACCAATACTTGGTGTGTCGCCGACTTTACCAGTGATAACGACGGTAACAACAGCACCGTTAAGGTTAATCCCGGTCAAAAGTATTACTTAGTTTATTACTACGTGTTAATAAACGATATAGCAGCTAATGACTATAACGCCAGATGTCTCAACGTTGCACGTGACACTGGTACAACTCAAGAAAACTGTGCTTGGTTTAGTGTTTATCCCAACACCACCTTTACAAGACAATCTACCTGGATCGCTCCCTTTGATATTCATTACGACACCGCAGTTGAAAACACTGCCAACCTTATCAATGCTATCGGCACCGTTACAACCGGTTCGGGAACCGTTATTGCAAACGCAAGAAACGCTTACAATTCCCTTACCAATGCCCAAAAGAAGGCATTAACCTCAGAACTTGCAACACTTCAAGCTGCTGAAAACACCTATAACTCCCTCCCTAAAGCTTATGGCGATTTGACCGGTGATAACATTGTTCACGCAGCTGACGCTCTTATGGTTCTTAATGCTGCAGTTGGCAAGACCTCCCTTACTTCTGCTCAACAAACCCTTGCAAACGTTGACGGTGCTGCTGGTATTTCTGCCACCGACGCAGCCACTATCCTTCAATTCTCTATCGGAAAGATAAACAGTTTTTCTGCAGTTACCACCACCGCTTATTCTGCATATTCTCAAAACTATAATCCTTCTGCTAATGCAAGTTACAAAGCAACCGCAACCATTGGCAAGGTGCAAAACGTTGCATCGGGTCAACAAATAAAACTACCCGTTACCTTAAGTTCCGTTTCTAATGGTTACGCTTACGTTACCATTGCCAAACCTACCTATGATTCAAGTTTATTGGAATTCGTTGGTTTTGAAGCAGGTTCTAACTTTACCAGTGCAACCAAAACCTACACTTCAAATATGTACGCCTTGATGCCCACTATCACCAATTCATCACAAGCTTCCAATAACTCTAAAGGTCAAGTTGCTAACTTGGTATTTAAGGCAAAAACAAATATCAATTCGAATACCTCTGTTACCGCTAAAGTTGTAGCGGGTGTTTATACCAATAACACGTGGAATTCTTTCGACAATGCTGTAGTAACATCCGTTCCCGGCGGTGTTGATAAGCCCGACGCTCCCACCTTTACCATCTCATCCACCAATAATGTGGCAAGTTCTCAAACGATGACCTTGAATATCACAAGTGCTATTGGTGTTGCAGGTTATTATTGGGGTACGTCAGACAACTACGCTGATAACACCTTCGTTTCTACAACAAGCACTTCCCCAACAAGAACCGTAAACAGTTCGGGAACACGTTACATCGTTGTTAAGGATAAATTCGGTAATCTTTCTGCTGCTCAAACCATTACTTATCATAAAACCACTCTTGATGCCAATGGCGGTGTGGAAGAAAGAACTTCTATACTTACCCAATCTGGCAAATCCTTCACCTTCCCCACCTATACAAGAACAGGTTACAATTTTGTGGGTTGGTCCACCGATCAATTTGCTACAAGCGGTGTAACATCACTTATTCCCACCGGCAACGCTACTTATTATGCCGTTTGGAAAGATGCATCTAACCCCACAGTCAACGTTGTTTCTACCAACAACGTTGCTTCATCTCAAACCGCTACCTTTACATTAAGCGACAATGATTCTATTTACGGATATTACTTTGGTACCAATTCCGATTATACCAAAAACTCCTTAACTATTTCCTCCGAAACTACTGTTACCAAAGAAATTACCGAACCAGGTACATATTATTTTAAGGTTATAGATAAAGCAGATAATCTTTCTTCTGATGCAAAGATTACCTTCTATGCAACTACTCTTAACGCTAACGGTGGTAGCATAAATGGTGTTGACTATATTCTTACCGCCGAGAATAACAGCTTTACAACTCCTCTCGCCTCAAGAGCAGGTTATGAATTCAAAGGTTGGTCCACCGACGCTGACTCCGTTATAGGCGTTACGGCTATCACTGCCAAATCTAATCAAACCTATTACGCTATTTGGGCCGATGC